>JAITHU010000048.1 GCA_031279765.1 Mycoplasmataceae bacterium | reverse complement strand
AATATTCATATGAAATTGAAACAAAATTATCCGAGAATATCGAAAATAGTAATGATTTCGATATTAGATTATCTGGGAAAGCTGGCCAATTATTTAATTCGGTTGCAGGATGGAGTAATGTTAGCGCTAGTGTTGTTGATGGTAGTAATAACCAAGTAGCACAATTAAACGGAACTTATTGAGCTACAAACGATGAGAGAGTATTGGAATTTTCTACAACTAGTGATTTACTTTCGCAACATGAATATTTTATAAAAATTTCTTTTAGTGCGAATGATATTTCTCCATTGCCTGTAACACAATAAGATTATGGAAAAAAATATTAAAAAAGAAAACAAAAATATGAATAGAAAAAAAATAGCAATATTATCATTCGTTGCATTATCGGTATGTTGTCTTGCTTCTTGCATAGGATTTGGTGCAATTATTTGAAAACATAGTCATGATGATAGAGTTGTTTACGACGATCCAAAGTTTTGGGATTTAGATGCATTTAATGATTTTTTTACATGAGAATGAGCCGGGAGAAAAGAAGTAAATGGTTTGACTATTAATGACGGAGATGAATTTTGAAACGCAACCGATCAGGTAAGATTGCAATATAATGTTACTACTTTTCGTGATAGAAACAAACAAATGATTCCTTATTCTACTGATTATTATAACTGCCAAGAAGAACATGGTTACGAAACTTATCCAAGTGTTATGTTTCCGGAAAGAAAGTTAGAATCGACTGTTGAAATTCAAAATTCATCAATGTTAAGAGATTATACTTCTATAGCCTATAGAAGAACACCGAAAATTTGTGGAGATGGTAGATATCGTTATGAAGGAATAGGTGGTGCCGGATCTTATGTTCCAAGAATTTTTCAATTCATTGACACACAACCAAATTCTAAACCGATAGTGCAAACACATCTTCAATATTTAAATGTTTAACCTTCTATATGATTTGGTAATAATTTTGAGGTCGACCTTTTTAATATCAATCATAATGATAAACGTGTACCAAACATTGATGGTGGTACTACTAGTAACACAATTGAACATTCTTATGGACTTGACTTAACATGTTTACAAGCAGCACCAACCGGTAGTACTTTAAATTTTCAATTAGACGGAAAATTATTAGCTCTCATTAAAGATTATGTTTCAATATCAATGCTTGATTTGCGAACCGTTGATGGCGCAACAATAACAAGTAGCTTTTCTTTTGATAATAATACTAATACATTTTCACTTATTTGTAGTGATAACGTTATCCTACATCGAAAATATAAATTATTTTTATCATGAAGCGAAATTGTTCCTCCACTTTAATTTTTGTATAATATTATTGTAAGTAATCAATCGCAGTTTAGATTCTAAATTGAGGAAGTTCCGTGCTTGCACAAACTGTGATGTTTGTAGTGTTTTTGCTAGAACAATAAACGAAGCTAGGCATTTTTACTTAATGACGGCCTTTGAATAACCTAAAGGATTTCATCCCATGGTTAGGATGGATAAAGTGCCACAGAGACGAGTTGATAAGAAATTATCAAGTGAAACGCGGTAAACCCCAAAAGCAAGAAACCTAAATTATGGTAAGGGAGCGAGTTATTAACGAAAACGAAGTTAATACTTGATGTTTTAATAAAACATAGATAAATGATTGATAATTAAATATTTTTTACTATATAGTAATATTTAATACAGAACACGGGCTATGCTTACAAAAGTTTAAAAACGATTTTGGTGTTTAGCTAAAATCGTTTTTTAATTTATAATAACATTAATGTTATTTTTAAATAATTTATCAACAGTTCCTCCACCAGATCCGTCTTATAGTCCACAAGATGGATCACAGATTGCATTTTATATAGGTAATATTCCTATTGCATGGTATGGTATTTTTATGTGTTTAGCAATACTTTCTGCAATCGCAGTTATTTGTTTTAAAATGTGAAAAATATATAAACTACCACTTGATGTATTTTATTATTATTGTTTAATTGGCATTCCATCATCAATTTTGGGTGCACGTATTTGATCATGTGCTATTGGTGATGCTACTTGAAGTAATTTTTTCGATATCAAGCAAGGTGGTTTAGCAATTCAAGGAGGAGTAATTTTAACTGTAATTGTAGGAATGATTTATTTTTTATTAATTCTTAGATTACCAAAATTTCAAATTCGTGATGATGAGTTTGGTGAAAAACCAGCTGTACGTCGAGTTTCTATTTGGGTATACGCTGATTGTATTGTACCAGCAATTTTATTAGGACAAGTAATTGGTAGATGGGGAAATTATTTTAATCAAGAATTATATGGTTCTATTATTAATGATAATGACAGTTTATGTTGATTTTTACGAACCGTATTACCTAAAATGTATATTGATGGGAATTATCGCCAGCCATTATTTTTATGGGAAATGCTTATTAATTTATGTGGTTTTCTATTATTATTTATCGTTTGCGATATTCCGAAAAAATTTCGTAAAGCTGGCGATTTAGCGATCTTATATTTTTTATGATATGGAATAGTAAGATTATGTTTAGAACCATTAAGAAATACTCAATTCTCTTTTGCGAACACTTATATTATTTCTATTTTATGAGTAGTGTTTGCTTCAATATTGCTAATTCTTAATCATATTTTATTTGCTCGAACACGTGATTTTAAGATATGAACGATGATAATTGAACTTCATATTTTTTTTCCTATAGTGTTATGAAAAATATTAATAAATAGTAAAAAAACATTACAAGATAACAAATTTAAAAAATATATTCGCAAAGATAATGAAAAATTATTCTATCGTGGTTTGTAAAATTACACAAAAATACTTTAAACATTTAAAGTAACTATTGATTCAATATAATTGTTTGCACGTTTTGTTTAATTACAACTTTTTTTTTAAAAAATTAAACTATAATAATACATAGTATGTGATTTTTCGCATATGTATAAATATGTCGGCCAATATTAATAAATCGTCTAAAAAATTAACATTAATTATTTCAATGATAGCATTGATGGTTGTATCAGTTGTAATAGTCTTAATTATTTTGTTTAGTTGCAAAAATCAAAAATCAATATCTATTGAATCGTCAGATGGTACATCAGCAACAGAAATTACTATTCCATTAAATCAAGAACAATCTAAAACATACGTAGGAAAATACAATAATGAAGTGCTTTCTGATTGCGAATGATCTTATATAGAAGAAGGAACAACTAGTGTTATTGATGGTTTATCTATTGATTCAACAACTGGTATTTTATCTTGAGTTTCTTCTTTTAGTAGTATTCCTGATACTTCTTCAATAATTATTTCTTGTGAAAAAGAAGGTTATACAACTGGTACGTTAACTGTTACTATTACTATCGATAATCAAATAGTGATAGATGGTGCTATTTCTATTGATGTTGAATTTTCTACTACTTCTAGTGAACAATATGATGCTAGTTTTGGTGGTACGCCATTAGACAATGTTATTTGAAATATCGTTAATAATGGAGGATTGCAAGATCTAACCATCGATGATTATGGTTTTTTAACTTGAACTTTATTTACAACTACTATTGAAGCTAATACGTATACTATAGAAATTAGTTGTGCGAAAAGTCCATATACTACAGGTACATATTCAATTGATTTTAATGTTGGTGCAGCACCTTATGATTCTTGATTTATTGATACAAATGACGTTTTACACGAATTGCCATATGAGCAAGATTATGTAACTGCTTTATGTAATATTAATGGTAGTGGTACATTTGTACCTCCAAATTTTTATGGCAAATTAAAAGGTATACATTTTGGTAGTGAATGAGATGGTTTCACATCAGCTCCTGATAATTTTTGTCGTCGATTATTTACTAATTCTACCTTGGTAAAATTAATGACAATCAATCTTCCAAAAAATTTAATAACTGTTGGCAATTATTTTTGTTCTAGTGTGTTTGAATGAGCTATGAATTTGAAATCTCTCCCGCCTAAATTTAATTTACCAGTTAACATAACAACGGTTGGCGATAATTTTTGTTCAGCAATGTTTTATACTACTTTAGCTTTAGAATCCTTATCATTCGGATTTAATTTACCTGCTGGCATCGAAACAATAGGTAGTAATTTTTGTTACCAAATGTTTCAATCTTGTGGGCAATTAAAATATGGTTTTGAAGATCCTGATACAATCTTGCATACTCCTGATGTTGCTGGTTATTCACTTATGTTTGCTAGTTGTACTATATTAAACGCCAATCCTGCTAATTTCCCTAATGACGCCATTCCGAATACTGATTACTCCATTTTTAGAAGTTAAACTATCGTAAATAAAGTACATTTTTTTTAAAATAATATTATTAAACTTTTATAATTTAATAAGTATTTATGAAAAATAAAGAAATTGTTGCTGTTGAATTTGTGAATGTTACTTTTGGATATACTCCGAAAATGACAACATTAGATAAACTTTCTTTTAAATTTTTTGATAATGAATACATTTGTATTGTTGGTCATAATGGTAGTGGAAAATCAACAATTTCAAAAGTTATTACTGGATTAGTAGAACCACGTTCGGGATGTGTTAAAATTTTTGATGAAGTTGTTGATGTTAATAATAAAAGATTTATATGCGATAATGTAGGAATTATTTTTCAAAATCCTGACAATCAATTTATCGGGATTACACCAGAGGATGATATTGCTTTCGGTTTAGAAAATAGAAAAGTTGATCCACAAGATATTGGTGATATTATCAAACAAGTTTCAAAACTAATGAATATCGAAGATATTCTTGAAAAAGAAGCTTCAATGTTATCTGGCGGTCAAAAACAACGTGTAGCTATTTCATCGATTTTAGCTATTAATCCAAAAATCATTATTTTTGATGAATCAACATCAATGCTTGATCCGAAAGCAAAATCAGAATTAAAAAAATTAATGTTAGTTTTAAAAGAAAAATTTGGTAAAACAATTATTTCAATAACACACGATATGGAAGAAATTATAAATGCTGATCGTGTATTGGTAATGGAAGGTGGAAAGTTATTGCAATTTGGTACACCATCAGAAATTTTTGAAGATCGAGAAAAATTACAAAAAAACAAACTTGATTTTCCTCTTTCGTTACAAATTTCTAGTTTATTATCAAAAAAATATAATAATTTTCCATTAATAATTGATTATGATGAATTGGTTAGCGAAATTGTAAAATTAGGAGAAAAAAATGCTTAATTCAAAACCTATTATATCTATCAAAGATTTACGTGTTTCATACGATAAAAAGAAACCAATTGAATCTACGCTAATTGAAAGTTTTTCATATGATTTTGAACCAGGAAAAATTTATTTTATTATTGGTAATTCCGACGCTGGAAAAACGACATTAGTAAAACATTTTAATGGTTTATTAAAAAGTAATCAAGGAACAATAAATGTTAATGATTTTATTATTGATCCTAAAAAAAAGAAAATTAAAAATTTTAAAAAACTTAGAAAAATGATTAGTATGGTATTTCAATTTCCAGAATATCAATTATTTAAAGATACAGTTGCAAAAGATATAATGTTTGGTCCAATAAATTTATGAACAAAAAAAGAAGAAGCAAAGAAATTAGCAAAAGAAAAACTAGAAATGTTAGGGATGTCTGCTGATACATATTTTTCTCGTTCGCCATTTGCACTTTCTGGTGGCCAAAAAAGAAGAGTTGCGATTGCTGGAATATTAGCAATTAACCCTGAAATTATTATATTTGATGAACCTACCGCTGGTTTAGATCCAGCTGGTGAACAAATGATGATGGACATTATTGGCGATTTAAAAAAAGAAGGCAAAACTGTTATTGTTGTTACACATGTTATGTCACAAGTATTGCAAATGGCAGATGAAACACTATTGTTAGGAAACAAAAAATTATTGCTTTCTGGAAATCCTTATGAAATTTTTACAAATGATAAAATAATTGAGGAAAACTATTTAGATAAGCCAAGCATTATTAAAATAATCGATCGTTTATACGAAGTTGATAAACGTTTTAAAAAATTGTACGAAATGCGACCACGAAATGCGAATGATTTCGTTGATTGTATTTCAAAAATAATTTCTGGTACTGAAAATGGATAATTTTACTAACTATATTAAACGAAAATCAATTATGCACGAAATGAACCCGACTATCAAATTAATAGTCATAATTTTCTTGATTGTTCTTCTTTTTTTTCCAATGGGAATTTTTATTGAATTAGTATTATTATGTGTTATTTTATTTTTGTGGTATTGCTCTAATTTACCTTTTAAAATGTTTAAAGGAATTTTAATTGCTGTTTTTGTGATGTTTTTATTATTAACAATTATTAATTTTATTATGTATAAATCACCTTCTTTTTCACTAGTTGAGCCAGAAAGTTATTTATTTAATTTTTATAATTTTTCTTCAATACAAATTAACGGAAAGATGTTTTATTATAATACTGATTTTCGTTGATTTTTTAAAGAAGATAGTGGATTGAAAATTTACCCATTAATTGCATCTAGTTATCAAGATGCAATTAATGAATTAAATAGAATAGTTGCTGAACAATTTAATTGAGGTGATGCTACAAAGATAAAATTTATTAGTATTGATGCATTACATAATGGTAATAATTGAGTATTTTTAGCGGATACTTATGTTTCTACAGCATTTTCATTTTCTTCACAAGTTTTTGTATATAGTTTTTATATTACATTAAAAATTTTTTTAATTATAACAATCATTACTATTTTGATTTCTTCTACTTCACTTGTTCAATTAAGCTTTGCCATTAATGATGTAATGTTACCATTAAAAATTTTTCGTGCCCCAATAAACGAATGGTCAATGGTTATTTCTACAGCTCTTAGGTTTGTTGCATCATTATTAGAAGAATCTAAAAAAATTATGGCAGCACAATCATCACGTGGTGTGGATTTTGAAAATGGTAATTTATTTGATAAAATTAAATCATTGGTTTCGTTAGTTGTTCCAATGTTTTCGGTATCTTTTTTTAAAGCTTCAGAATTAGCTACCGCGATGGAAGCACGCTTATACAATCCTCGTTACTCTCGTAGTCGTTATCGTTCATTTTCGTATACATTTATTGATTTCTTCTTTTTATGTTTCGTTTCATTTCTATTTGGTTTTTTTATTTATTTAGTAATTGTTGGCAAAACTATCGGAACATTAGCAATTTTTGATTCCTTAATATAAAATGACATACAAAGTTATCGTTTCATATGATGGTAAAGATTTTCATGGTTGAGCGAAACAAAAAGATTTGCGAACAGTACAAGAAGAAATAGAAAAAATTTTATCAAAAATTTTTGATGAAAAAATTTATATCTTTGGTGCTGGTAGAACAGATGCATTTGTTCATGCTTATGCACAAGTATTTTCTTTTAGTACTAATAAAACATGAGAAGAAGAAAAAATATTAAAATCATTAAATGCATTAAAACCAAGTGATATTTGTTTTATTAGTGTTAATAAAGTTCCAAATAATTTTCATGCTAGATTTAGTGCAAAAGAAAAAATATATGAATACAAAATTTTTTTAAATTCGTATGATGTTTTCAAAAAAGATTATTTTTTAATTTACGATAAAAAAATTAATCTTAGGTTAATAAAAAAAGCAAGCAAAAAATTTATCGGCAAGCATAATTTTTTATCGTTTAGCACATCAGAATTGCAAAATACAATTAAGAAAATTAATTATATAAAAATTAAATATAAAAAAAATGTATTAATAATTAGAATAAGTGCTGATGGTTTTTTACGTAGTATGGTAAGAATGATTGTTGGTACATTATTGGATATTAATGAAAACAAAAAAAATATTTCCGATATAGAAAAATTATTAATACACAATGTAAAAGGAAGTTGCATCACAAAAGCAAGAGCGTGTGGATTGTATTTGTTGGAAGTTAAATATTAAATTCTAGAATTATAATAATCCTGTAATTCTTCGAGTGTTTTATTAATTGTAAAATGTAACGAAATAGTTGCTTTGTTTTGCCTAATACTATTAATATTTGGTTTCGGAATAAAATCAGTTAATTTTCTAACAAAATATATTCCGAGCATTTTATATCTATTTACATTCATTTTATTTCCCATTCTAGCGTAAGAAGTTGTTATTTTTTTAATGTCAAAATTACTATTAAAATGCTTAGGTGTAAAAAGTTTGTAATTATTTTTACCGCAGCTTCTAATTTCACTGCTATCAAGTATTTTTATAAAATCTAAATCTGTTATAGCATCTATGCAAAATAATTTATTATTTTTAACAACTATTAATATATCAACTTTTTTGTTAGCGAAATATGATGATAAAATCTCACCATTACCAATTATTTTGTAATTATGCCCCAATATATTAAAGATGGATGTTTCGTTATTAAATTTTTCAATTATTTGTTTAAATGAAGGAATTTCGGAAATTACATTTTCGTAGTTAATAATTTTGCCATTTTCATTGTAGAGTAAATCGTATTCTTTAGTTTTGCCAATTTTATTCTTGCATTCTATACAAAGAATATATTTTTGTTTTCCATAAACTATATCAACAAAATGTGGATTTCCTCCTTGAAAAATAATTGTTGTGTTATCGTGATTTGAATAGCAATATCTTACATTTGTTGATTTTATTTTAAATCTTTCTAAAAACTTTATAAATTTATTCGGGTTTGTGTAAAAATTATTACATCCAAATTTCTTTGCTAATGTTTCAACTATTTGTGATTCGTTTTCTAAACCTGGTTGAAAATTTTTTGTTGAATTTTTTTTATAATCATTTCAATTTTTGCATTTATTATTTGGAATTAAATTCAAACCAAGTGTGTCAACTATAAATTTTATTCTTCTTTTTCTTCCGTTCATACTGTTTATTTTTTTTCTCAAACTCATTTTTCCATTCATTTTTTATTATTTAATATTACATTTTTAAGCTTTTCGACAATTCTATATTTTTTTGGATCGAAATAAGAAAGTGCTGTTGGTGGCATAGCAAACTTATTTTCATCAATAACAATGAAATTACTAAGCTCTTTATCGATTATTTTGTGTTTAATATTCGTGTATCAGGAACACGTTACTAATACTTGTGTACCATCAGGACGATTAAACATCATATTTTTGTTGCAATTGAATCCTCATCATACTTTATTATTTTTAATATCTTCAAATATTTGCTTATGAGATGCAACCATTTTGTGTCCTAAAACAATGAAACTTTTATGTTTTATATGATTATAAAAATCTTTTCACTTGCTAAAAGGGGGATTGGTTATTACTATATCTACTTTTTCATATGGAAATTTTTCATATGATTGACCGTTAATATATTTTAACTTATTATTTTTGCAATATTGAACAAATTGTGACTCATTAGCATCACATGGCAAACCGATTATTTTGTTTCTTAAATCATAGTTATCAAGTTCTTTTTTAATGTCATCATATTTTGTATAATATTCATCATCTTTATTTTTCTTTGCTTTTCAAACTTTCGCAAGTATATGTTTTCCTGTTTTTGTCTTAAAATTAGTTCTTTTTTCAATGCTGTTCATACCGTTCTTAAATTAGTAATATTTTACGTAAATTTTTGCGAAAAAATATCTCAAATTAATTATATTATTATTTAATTCAATTAAATAATAACTATTTTTTGTAAAAAATAGCATATTTATATATAGTAATACTATGAACAAAAATATAAAGTACGCATGTTTTATATTGGCATTTTTATTTTTTGTCTTGATGCTAGGAGTAACTTTTACAAAAATAAGCGTCATTAAAAATGTTATGTTATTAATTGAAGATGAAACACATAAATATGTTAGTATTGATAAAAAAACTAGTAATTACATAATGAATCATTCTAAAAAAGCAAAATTAATTGTTGATAAAAATGATTATGATGTTGTATTAACGTTTTCATTTCAACAAAACGATGTTTTGATGTATTCGTTTTACAATTTAGATATGGATAGTTTTAATATTGGTACATATGTTGCGGTATTGAAGCTTCCATCTGAAACAATATTAAATTATTTTATATATTATTCTTAATATAAAATTATTCTTGATATTTTTCTGGGTGTTCTTTCTTCATTTTTGCAATAAATTCTTCTTTCTCTAATTTACCATATTTTTTCATCAATTCAACACATTCATTGTATTCTTTAACCGCTCATTCTTGTTCGTGAAATTCTTTAACTTTTACATCTTTTTTTTGCAAACGTTTATAAGTTTCGAAAAAATCTTTAATTATATACAACTCGTGTTGTGATAAATCCGCTAGTTTATCAATATGTTTTCAACGTGGATCACAATCGATAACACCAATTAGTTTAGTATCAGTTTCACCATTATCAATCATTTCTAACGCACCAAGGATTCTAGTTGGTACAATTGTTCCTGGCATAAATGAATGATCAGCAAATACAAGAACATCTAATTCGTCACCATCTCAATCAAGTGCCTCAGAAATAAAACCATAATTTTGTGGATATGAATTTGGTCCATATAAAACACGATCAACAATAATTTTGCCAGTTTTACGATCAAATTCGTATTTAACGTTTGAATTTTTTGGAATTTCTATAGTAACATCAACTTTTAATTCTTTTGCCATATTGTTCTTTAATTATTATAAACGTTTCTATTTATTTTTTTCTTTTCTTTTTCTAATTTTAAAACCACTAAATAATACCCATAAAATCGTTGTTACTAGCATACCTAGCGTAATTAAAAGTGCATATATGAATATATATGTTCAATCAAGAATGAAAAGATCAGAATATAAAAAGATAATTATTGGTAAAGTGCATAACATTGAACATGTAAAAATAAATCCAAAATACAAAACGTTTAAAATAATAAATCTTGTTTTTTCTATTGATCTATTTTTAAAGTAATTTAAAAATAGATCAATAAAATTAACTATTGATATAAGGATTATTGTAACAATTAAACCAGCGGATGTAAAAAAAATAGGTATTAAAATATTTGTTCTTTCATCAATGTTTTCGATACCAAGCGAAGGTATTGCATAAAAATAAATGCTTATTGCAACTACTAGCAAACAAAATATAGCTGGTGTGATAAGTTTTTTAATTACTTGCATAGTTTAATAAAAGAAGTATTTAATAATATCTATTATTTATAATATTATAGTAATATAGTTACCGCTATAAATATGTTAAAATTATCCGCATCAGATATACGAAAAAAATGATTACTTTTTTTTAAATCAAAAAAACATCTTGAATTTCCATCGCAATCATTAATTCCAGTTAACGATCCATCATTGCTATGGATAAACTCTGGTGTTGCAACGTTAAAAGATTTTTTTTCAGGAATAAAAACACCACCTTCAAATTGTTTGGTTAGCTCACAACGTTGTATACGTACTAATGATATATATAACGTTGGTGTTACTGCTCGTCATCATACTTTTTTCGAAATGCTCGGTAATTTTTCGATTGGAGATTATTTCAAAGAAGAAGCAATAGAATATGGATACGAATTTTTAACTAAAGAATTAAAAATTCGTATTGAAAAATTATATATTACAACATTTGAGGAAGATGATGTTGCGTACGATAAATGAATTTCGTTAGGAATTAATAAAAAACATATTATTAAATGTGGACGAGATAGAAATTTTTGAGACGTTGGGCAAGGACCGTGTGGTCCGTGTACAGAAATTTATTATGATAGAGGAGAAAAATATGATTTTAATAATATTGGTGAAAAATTATTTTTTGATGATATTGAAAACGATCGTTACGTAGAAATATGAAATATTGTTTTTAGTCAATACAATAATGATGGAAAAAATAATTACATTGAACTTGCTAGAAAAAATATTGATACTGGTGCTGGATTAGAAAGATTAGCGTGTATTAGTCAAGATGTTCCTACAAATTTTGATACAGATTTTTTTCAACCAATTATTTTAGAAATAGGAAAAAAAGTTAAACAAAATAATCATTACGATATAAATGCATATTTTGATAACAAAAATTATAAACAAATTGATGTTAATCGTTTATTTAGGGTTATTGCCGATCATATAAAAGCGGTTACATTTGCGATTGCCGATGGCGGACAACCTTCTAATAAAGATCGTGGCTCTATTTTACGTAAACTAATCAGAAGATCAATGGTTTGCGGAAGAAAGTTAGGTATCGAAGGTAGTTTTTTAGGAGATGTATCTTTAGCAGTAATTAATGTAATGAATGACTACTATCCGTATTTAAACGATAGCAAAAATGATGTGTTGATGATTTTAGAAAAAGAAGAAAAATTATTTAACCAAACATTAAATAAAGGATTTAAATTATTCGAATCTGTCGTTGAAGCAACAAAAAAAATAATCGACACTGAAACAGTTTTTAAATTAGTTGATACATTTGGTTTTCCTTTTGAAATTATTTTAGAATTAGCAAAAGAAAACGATTTGGAAATTGATGAAAACGCATTTTGAAAACGTTTTGAACAACACCAAGAAGTTAGTCGAGCAAATGTAGAAACAAAAGCAATGGCAATTCAATGTGAAAGTTTAATAAATTTTACTGATGATTCAAAATTTGTTTACGGTGTTTATGAATTAAAAAATGCAAAAATAATTGCAATATTTGATAATGAATTTAATAAAAAAGAAACAACAAAAAATGAATGTTGAGTTGTATTTGATACTACACCTATTTATGCAACATCTGGCGGACAAATTCACGATGTTGGACAAATATTTAACAACAATGATAAATTCGAAATAATTGATGCTATTAAAGGACCTAATGGACAATGCTTTGCATTAATAGATCCTGATGGCATTAAAGTTTCTGTTGGTGATAATTGTGATATTTTTATTGATAAACAATATCGTGATAATGTTTCAAAAAATCACTCCGCTGAACACTTATTAGAACATGTTTTGAACAAATATGTATCAAATAATATTAAACAATTAGGTGCTTTTAAATCACCAGATAGATTAACATTTGATTTTGCTTTGCAAAACAAATTATCTGATGAACAAATAAATTTAGTACAAGACAAAATTAATGAGATGATTAATAAAGGATGCCCAGTTATAACTGAATTAGTAACACTTGAGGAAGCAAAAAAAAATGGTGCAGTTTCTCATTTTACAGAAGTGTATGCGAAAGTTAAAGGAAAATTACGTTTAGTAAAAATGGGTGATTTATTAGAAATATGCGGTGGAACACACGTTACTAATTTGAAGGATATTGAACAATTTATGATTATAAAAGTTGTTGCTAAAGGTGGTGGATTATGAAGAATTGAAGCAATAACAAGTAATAAAACAATTTCTGATTACTTAATGACACAAGCGGAATTTATGCAAGATGAAATATTTAAAATTAAGGAAAAAGTAATTGAATTATCAATAAATGATGAAAAATTAATGCAAGAAATTTCATCATTAAATTTTTCTTTGACACCGAATAATATTAGAAATGTACGGTTAACATTTGAAGAATGCAAAAAAAATTTCGCACAATTATTAATAAAAAACGAGAAGAGCATTAATGAACAAAAAATTGTTGATATTAAATTATTTTCAAGAACAATAAGCACATCTTCATCAATTGAATATGGGATATATCATGATGAGGATATTAAGAATATTTTGAGTGCATACAATTTATTAGCGAACGAAAATAAAGAACGTGCTTTTGTCGGAATAAATATATCACAAGAAAAAATACAATATGTAATTATTTGTGGTACGAGTGCAAAAATAAAAGCAAACGAATTAATAAGCAAAATTAATTCATTAGTATCTGGCAAAGGCGGAGGGAATAATTTTAGTGCACAAGGTGGAACAACACAAGTAGATTCTGTAAAAAAAATTATTGATTTTTTGAGTAATCAGTAAAATACCTAGTAAAATTAGCACTCTATGTAACTTTTTGCTAATTTTTATTATTATTGTTTATAATTAGTTTAGTTATGGAAAAGCTTATTTTATTTACTAGGGGAATTGTTGTATTTCCAGGGACAAAAACACAATTTGATATAGGTCGTTTAAAATCTGTTAGTACTATTTTAGTTGCTAATAGTAAAAAAGAAAAAGAAATTGTTATCGTTTCACAAATCGATCCTCTTATTGATGAACCAACTTTTAAAGACATATATACTATAGGAACGCTTTGTAAAATAAACTCATTAAAAACATTGGATGATGGTTCTTTGTCAGTTGATATTGAAGGAATTGAACGTGTTAAAGTTAATAACATTATTAGTATTGATGACGATGATGATGATGAGGAAGATATTCTATACGCAGAAATAGAAATTCTTACATCAATAGAAGAAGATAATAAAGAAAAAAAGAATGAAAACCTTAATCTTTTTTTAGATTCTATTAAGGAAATAATGAAAGATATGTCAGAACACGATATCAAAATTATTAAACAAGTTTTTTCTTTAACTGATATATCTAAGATTGTTGATATTGCAGCTAGTGTTTTACCATTAGGATTAACTAATAGACAATTAATATTAGAAGAATTAAAACCTTCTGTGCGTTTAGAAAAAATTCTTACATTTGTTATAAGTACTGATTTTAAACGAAAAATTGATAATGAGATTGCAAAACAAGTTAATGATACACTTTCTAAACAACAAAAGGAATATTATTTAAAAGAAAAACTAAAGGTTGTTAAAGAAGAAATTGGAAAAATAAACGCTAAAGAAAGCGAGTTTATGAAATATAGAAAACGTGTTGAAGAAAATCCGTACCCAGAAAATATTAAAGAAAGAATTTTAACGGAAGTTTCTAAAATGGAAACGCAATCAAGTCCACAAGAGAATAGTATTAGTAAAGCGTATGTTGAATTGATGTTGGAATTACCATATTGGCAATTAAGCGAAGATATTACAGATTTTAATAAAGCGGAAGAAATTTTAAATAAAAATCACTACGGATTAGAAAAAGTAAAAGAACGAATTGTTGAATATTTAGCTGTTAAAATAAGAAATCCATTATCTAAATCACCAATTATATGTTTAGTTGGTCCGCCTGGTGTTGGAAAATCATCGTTAGCTCGTTCTATCGCAGATGCATTAGGCAAGAAATTTGCTAAAATGGCTTTAGGTGGAGTGCATGATGAATCAGAAATTCGAGGTCATAGAAAAACATATGTTGGTTCGATGGCTGGAAGAATTCTTAAACAAATGAAACGTGTTGGAGTTATTAATCCATTATTTTTGTTAGATGAAATAGATAAAATGTCTTCAAAATCTAATAATGGTGATCCTGCTAGTGCATTGTTAGAAGTTTTAGACCACGAACAAAATGATAAATTTGAAGATAATTATTTAGAAGAACCATATGATCTATCACGTGTTCTTTTTGTTGCAACTGCTAATTATACTGATAAAATTCCAGAACCACTTTATGATCGTTTAGAAATAATTGAAATTTCTTCATATACAGAACAAGAAAAATTAGCAATTGCAAAAAAATATTTAATTGAAAAAATGTTAAAGGAAGCCGTTATTTCTACTGATGAATTAACATTTAACGATGATGCTATTCTTGATATTATACGACACTATACACGTGAAGCTGGTGTTCGTGAACTAAGTCGTTTAATTCAAAAAATTTCTCGTAAATTTGCGATAAAATTACTTAAAAAAGAAACTAGTAAAGAAGTTATTGATATTGATGCTGTGCGTAAATATTTAGGAAAAATTATTTTTGATTATAACGAAAAAGATAAGGAAGTATTACCAGGAGTTGTTAACGGAATGGCTTATACTAGCGCAGGTGGTGATTTATTACCAATTGAAGTAACTATATTTGAAGGCAAAGGAAATATTGTTCTTACTGGTAATTTAAAAGATACAATGAAAGAATCAGCACAAGTTGCTCTTGGATACGTTAAAACAAATGCTGAAAAATTTGGGATAGTAGATGTTGATTTTTCTAAAAAAGATATCCATGTACACGTTCCTAGTGGAGGCGTTCCTAAAGATGGTCCTAGTGCTGGTGTTACACTAACAACTGCTATTATTTCTGCTATTACGAAACGAAAAGTTCCTAATAATATTGCAATGACTGGTGAAATTACTCTTCGTGGAAAAGTAGGTATTATCGGTGGTGTAAAAGAAAAAGTTATTTCTGCTTATCGTGGAGGAATAAATGAAATTTTCTTACCTAAACAAGATGAACGTTATTTAGAAGATGTTCCAAAAGAAATAGCTGATAAAATCAATTTTCACTTGGTTGATGAATATCAAGAAATATACAAATCGATTTTCACTGTTTAATTTATAAAAAAGTAAAAATACATATTAATATTGATATCATTACTAGTAAAGCGAATGTTGTGCACATAACAATTAATATTTTTTTCTTATTACTTAATTTTTTATTCATATTTAATTTAACTTTTTATTGCTTTAAAAAAACCGAACCAAGCAAATTTATAAATAAATTTATTGATTATACGTAAAAGTGTTCTCAAGTTTTTATTACAAATTATTTTATAATAAAAACTTGAAAGAATTAATTCTTTGCTCTTAAATTGTTTTGTTGTTTGTAAATATCCATCGATTATGTTATTTGTTTCTACATTAGTATTTTTTTTGTCGAGAATTGTAAGAAGTACTAATAAATATAAAATATTAAAAATAAAATCAACAATATATTTCTTTTTATTTTCAGAAATATTTTTTGGTATTTTAGTTTCTAAAATTTTTTTATAAACATTAAAAACGTGTTCACGTCTATTAATGTAGTTATTGATTGATATACTTTGTTCTTGATTACCTACATAATATTTGTACGACACTATTTTTTTTGAAAAAATATAAATTTTTTCAGTATTAACTAATGTTTTGAATATTAGCAAATTATCTGAATAAAAATATTTTTCGACAAGTGGACACGCATTTATGAAAATTTCTTTTTTGAAAATTAACATATGATGTGTGAAAATAAAAAAATTTAATTTTTTGTTTGCTAATTGAAGAATATATGGTTTTCTTTTAAATATTCCATTACGTTTTTGAATATTTTTTTGTTCATTTTCATTGTAAATGGTAAATGGTACCGCACAAATATCAATATCGTTCGGTACTTTTGATTTTAAAAAGAATAAAATTTCATTAAATGTTTTTTTATTTATTTCATCATCAGAATCGACGATTTTTATATATTTTCCTTTGACTATTTTAGAAGCATAGTTCATTACACTTCCTCAATTACCATTTGTTTTTGTAAATATATTTATTGTATCTTTAAGATTATTTTTTTTTATTCATTCATTAGTAATTTTTACTGTGTTATCTGTGCTTCCATCATTTACAATAATTACTTCGAAGTTATCTTTTTTTTCATAATTGAACGATTTAAGTGTTCTTATAATTGTTTTTTCAGAATTATATGCAGGGATTACAAAACTAATAATAATATCTTTTTTCATTTTACTAACTATTGTTTCCGATTAATATTTTCAATCGTGAATTTTTACTAGGATGTTTAATTTTGCGAATTGCTTTTGATTCTATTTGACGTACACGTTCACGAGTTTTATTCAAAAGTTTTCCAACTTCTTCTAATGTCATTGGTGAGTTATACGGTTCAAGACCGTAACGCATACGAATAACTTTTTCTTCTAATTCGTTTAATGTATTAGAAAATAATTTTGCTAATTCTTCAACAACTAATTCGTGTTCTATTTTTTTTGTGCTATCGTTACTATCTTCGTCTTTTATAAAATTAATAAAATGTGTATCTTCATCCTTACCTATCGGTTTATCAAGTGAAATTAAATCTATACTTATTTTTTTTATTTCAGAAATTTTTTTTGGTGAAAAATTGCTACCAGTTCCACCAAGTGCTTGTGATAATTCATCTATTGTTGGTGGTCTTCCTCATTTTTCAAGTAATTCGCGTTCTTTCTTTTTAACAATATTTATGTTTTCAATCATATGAACCGGAACGCGAATTACTTTTGCTTGATCAGCAATAGCACGTGTTATTGATTGACGTATTCATCAAGTTGCGTATGTTGAAAATTTGTTGCCTAATTTGTAATTAAATTTGCTTATTGCTTTCAACAACCCGATATTACCTTCTTGAATTAGATCTTCTAATTCTAAACCATTATTTAAAAATTTTTTTGCCAAAGAAACAACTAAACGCAAATTAGATGTTACTAATTGATCGATTGCATATTTTCTTTCTTCTGGATTTTTACTTTCTAATAATTTT
>JAITHU010000026.1 GCA_031279765.1 Mycoplasmataceae bacterium | reverse complement strand
TTTATGACACTATTAAATTTATTCGAAGAAATATTTGAAAAAATTACGATCGTGATAATAACTTGCGTTTGTGGATATTTATTAATTAAATATAACCAATTGAGCATAGGTTATTTTTTATTTGTAATAAACATTAACATTTTATTGAACGAAAACATAAGGAAATTGCCACTGTTTTTTTTAAAATATGCTGAATATAAAAAAATGTCACGGATGTTTATAAATTTTGTTCACATTGGAAATATTAAAAATGATGGCAAAGTAGAATTAAAAAACATTGATAAAATAACATTTAAGAATAAATTAAATAATGAAATTATAATAAATAATGGTGATTTGCTAAATGAAAATATTGTTGGTTATGAAAAATTAGTAGAAACATTATCAAATTTTAACCATGATAGTAAAAGTATTTTAATTAATAATATTTGTACAAATAATTATAATATTATAACAGTTTTAGACTCCTTGATCGTTGTAAATGCAACAACAAAAATGAATAAAAATATATTATTAGAACATTTAGATGAATCTTTTTTAATTGAAGCGATAAAAAAATTTAATTTAAATTTAACTAGTAAAAACATAAACATTTCCGAACAACAAATAATCAATTTGTTAATTTGTTGTTGCTGTAAAAATAAAATTATTATTTTAAATGATTGTATGCGCTATATTAACGATACGAATATCGAATATATAAATAACGAAATAATTTCTACGATAACGAAAAATAATTTTTTAATAAAATATTTTTAATCTTAAAAATTATTTTTTACTACTTGGTCTACCACGTTTTTTCTTACCATCATTGTAGATGTTAACGATTGTAGGGGAAGTAGTTTTTTTAATATTTTTTTTAGAATTTGAAGAAGATGATGGAGGTCTACCACGTTTCCCTGACGATAACTTTTTATTATTAGTAGTTTTAGGAGAAGAAATAGTTTGTTGTTGCGATGTTGCAACTTGTTGAGGCAAAAAATCATCATCATCATCGTCGTCATCATAATTAACGTTATTAGATGGTTGTGTTTGCGATGATATTGCAGTAGTAGAAGCAGTAGGAGTAACTACACCAACTCTTTGTTTTATTTTTTGTATATCATCAACAATATTTGTTATTGTGTTTTGCAAATAATCTAAATAATCATTAATTTCTGCATTAGAATCTACTAATGATTGAACTACTTGTGTTACTATTGGAAGATCTACTGGTACTCTAAAACTTTGTTGTTGAGCAGCTGGTTGTTGAGCAGCTAACGCCGCTTGTGGTGGAGCAGCTTGTTGTTGAGCAGCTAACGCCGCTTGTTGTTGAGCAGCTTGTTGTTGAGCAGCTAACGCTTGTTGTTGAGCAGCTTGTTGTCTTTGAGCTGCTTGTTGAGCAGCTAACGCTTGTTGTTGAGCAGCTTGTTGTTGAGCAGCTTGTTGTCTTTGAGCTGCTTGTTGAGCAGCTAACGCTTGTTGTTGAACAGCTTGTTGTTGAACAGCTTGTTGTCTTTGAGCTGCTTGTTGAGCAGCTAACGCTTGTTGTTGAGGTTTAGCGACATTATTTTGCAATTGCGAAGAAAACATTGAACTAGGTATATTATTAGTAGTAGATGTGGAAGGATTTTGTTGTTGATTGTTAACACTAGAAACTGGTGCTACGTTAGTTTTTTCTTCTTCTTGTTGTTTATTTTTTCCGAAAAGTCAAGCCATAATTATTTTTTTACAACTTTGATTATAACACTTTTTTAAAAATTTTTTTTTTTTTTGAAAATAAATATATTAAAAAATATAATAAAATGTAGTGAATAATACTAATAATAAAAAAATCTATGATGTAGTAATTATTGGTGGTGGACCAATAGGCATGTTTTCTGCGTATTTAGCGAAAATAAAAGGATTAAATGTTTGTTTGATAGAAAAAAATGCAACATTAGGTGGACAATTGTTGACTTATTTAGACAAAATGATTTACGATATCCCATTTTCCAAAATGTATGCAAAAGATATGGTTATAAAACTAGCCAATCAATTAATAGAAAGTAATTCAAAAATTTTTTTATCATCAATATTCAAAACTATTAAAAAAAAAAATAATATTTTTCGTTTAGAATTTTTGTGTTCTTCTATAAAAAATATTATTAGATCAAAAAACATTATAATTGCATCTGGTGTTGGAATTTTTTCTCCAAAAAAATTAGAAATACCAGGAACAAAAAAAAATAGCAAAATTATTTATACAATTAACGGAATAGAAAAATATAAAAATAAAAATATCGTAATATTAGGTGGTGGTGATTCCGCAGTAGACTTAGCAAATGAATTGTATAAAATTTCTAAAAATATTACCATTATTCATAGGCGCAACGAATTTCGTGCAGAAAAAAATAAAGTTAAAAATCTTCGTAAAAATAAAATTAAACTAATTTTGAATTCATTACCCACAAAAATCATTGGAAAAAAAATTATTATTTCAAATAACGAAAATAAAAAAGAAATAACTTTAAACTTCGATTTTGTGCTGGTACAATACGGACAAGAAATTAAAAACTCAACAATAGGTAATTTAATAAAAACAATTAAAATAGATAAAGAAAATAAAATAATTGTTGATCGCTTAAATCAAAATACTAATATTAAAAATATTTATAGTGTTGGTGATGCGTGTACATATCTCAATAAAAAAAGGAACATAACAATTGGATTCGGTGAAGCAGCAGTAGCGATAAATGATATTATTTCTAAAAATCAAAATAAAAAATAATGATATATTTAATATGAGCACAAGATAAAAAATTCGGAATAGGTTTTGAAAATAAACTGCCATGAAATATCCGTGAAGAAATGCAACATTTTCGTAAAACAACGAATGGAAAAATAGTTGTAATGGGTAGGAAAACATATGAATCAATAGGAAAACCATTGCCAAATAGAAAAAACATCGTTCTAAGTAAAAAACAGAAATGTGACATTAAATATGTTAACGATGATGTTGAAGTATATACCGATTTTAAAAAAATAATTAGTGATTATAAAAACGAAGACATATATGTAATTGGCGGAAAAATGATATATGAATTATTTTTTAAATATGCAAATGTGCTAATTATTTCTAAAATATTTGGCGAATATAAATGTGATGAGTTTATAAATTTTAATTTAAAAGATTTTTATTGCTTTAAGCGAGAACAATATGATACATTTGTTGTAGAATATTATAGAAGGATTGAAAATGAATAATTTAAATTTAAAATTAAATAATTTTTCAGGACCATTAGATGTTCTTAATAATTTGATACAAGAAAAGAAAATCGATATAATTGATTTGGATATTTTAGAATTAACTGATCAATATTTATTTTTTGTTCAAAATAATATTTCAAATAACAACATTGAAATTGATGAAATAAGCGAATATTTAACAATGGCAACATATTTACTTGAATTGAAATCAAAAAAAATACTGCCAAATCTGTCTAATGAAGAAAAAATAAAACTCGAACAAGAACGTGATGATTTAGTGCAAAGAATATTAAATTATAAAAAATATAAAGATTCTATTCCTTTTTTTGAAAAAAAAAAAGAAAAACGAGAATTAATGTTAAACAAAGAAACTATAGAACTAGAAGATTTTGTTGTGGAATTAGATCCAATTAGCAAACTTCCAAATTCAATTAATATAAAGTATCTTTCAAACGCATTCGTTAGAGCAACGAATGATTTTAATATTCGTGAATTATTCAAAAAAAATATTCAAATAAAAGAAATTTCTATTGATGATGTAGAAAAAGATATTAAATGCATAATTCAAGCAAATTTACATAGCAAGTTAAAATTTATGGAATTAATAAATAAATTGGATAAAAATAAAATTACTTTGCAATATCTAATAGTATGTTTTTTAGTACTGTTGGAACTTGCAAAATGTGATAATATAAAATTAGAACAACAAAATGATATTGAAGATTTTTTTTTAATAATTAAATAATTTTACGATAATAATATATATGAACGATAAAGCAAAAATTGAAGGAATTTTACTTGTTTCTGGTTCAAAAGGTATAAGTGTTGTCGAAATTAAAAAGATGTTCGACAATAAAACTGCTGATGATATCAAAGAAATAATCAAAGAAATATCAAAGAAATATGAAAATGATGATGAATGTGGTTTTACAATTAAAGTTTTTGGAAACACTTTTTATTTACTAACTAAATCAAACCTAAAAAATGATATAGAAAAAGTTGTTACAAATTATCGTAAAACTCCATTAACACCAGCAATTATGGAAATATTATCAATAATCGCTTACAATAGTCCGTGTACAATTTCAACAGTTGAAAATATTCGTGGTACAAGTGCTGATAATATTATTAAAAAATTAGAATCTTGAGAATTAATTAAAAATATTGGACGTTCAGATACTCCTGGTAGACCATTTTTATACACAACTGCACAAAAATTTTTTAATATTTTTGGCATTAAATCACTTAGTTCATTACCTAAGATAGATGAAATCGAAAGTTTTGATGATAGTGACTTTTTTGAAAGTAATAGAGTAGAAAACGAAGAAATTTAATTTTTCTTAGAACAATCCAAACAAATTACAAAATAATTTGGACCAGTATGTACCATAATTACCGATGGTATTTCTGCAATTTCCAAATTATCACTAAAATTAAAACTTTTTTTTGTTTCTAAAAAAATATCATCAATTAAAAATTTTTTATCTGCATTTTTATTTAATAAGATACGTACACGGTTTAATGTTTCATTTGAAAAATTTATTTTTTGTTTTAAAATTTTTTTTGCTTTAGTTATTGCTTGTTCTATATTTTTCGCTTTATCACAAAATTTTAAACCATTGTAATCCAATGTAATTAACAAATTCAATTTTAATAATTTGATAAGTGCTGCTTTAAAATTTGAAACCCTTCCACCTTTTTTAAGAAAAGTAATATCTGGAACAATTAGTAATCCACACATTGTTTTTTTTGTATCTTCAATATATTTTTTAACATATTCAACATCTAGTGACCCATCTTTTTCTTTTCGTTTAAAATCGCTAAGCATTCATTCCATAAACGCTGATACAAAATATTGTTCAAATACAAAAACATTTTTGTAATCTTGTGAAATCATCACTCACGTATTGTAATTAGACGACAATGTACGAGGAATTGGGAATACATATATTTCATCGTATTTACTTGTTAAATCATCCAACAAGTTAATACACATATGAATGTTAGCAAGCGAAGTACCAACATTTTTATTTTCAAAAAGCATTTTAGCAAGTTCATCGTGAAATAAATCGACACCATCGTAAAATGTTTTAATATCGTTTTCTTTTTCTGTAATAACTAACGGCACAACGAAAACATCTTCATATTGATCGTTCTTAATTGATGAAGAGCTATCGAAAACATACGCTATTTTTTTCATATATTAGTAACTATTTATTTATATTAAATACTGTTACATTATAATTTTTTTAAGTTATTTTTTAAAAAATGATTAATACAAAAATAAAAAAAATAATGGTACATGCTTATAAATTCAACGGTACATTATATAGAACTTGAGAATTCCCGACAATCATTGAAGAAACTGATAAATGAATTTGTGTTTCTACACAAAATACAAACGTATTAACTATTGATATTAAAAAGAAGAAAGAAAATGTTTTGCATTCGAAAATCAGTTGTCCAACAATCTGATATTTTTTAAAAGATAAATGATACAATATTATTTTTTCCAATAAAAAAAAAACATATTGCTACATTAATGTAGCAAGCCCTTTTATTTTAGAAGAAGAAGCAATAAAATACATTGATTTAGATCTTGATTTTAAAATTCCGGATATCAAAGCGAAAAGAATAGTTGAACTAGACATTGATGAATATAACGAAAATATTAAAAAATATAACTATCCAGATGAGTTGATAAAAAAAATTAAAAAAATAGAGGAAGAAATTCTTGAATTGTACAACAGTGGTGAACTACATAAAATGTACAAATATAGCAAATTATTAAATAATAAATAATAATATTAATAGTTAATATATGTCTGATTTTAAAAAATACTACCAAGAAATTTTGTTTGAAATAGAAAGATTGAAGTCGCAAAAAGAATTCGAAAAAGCACATCAATTGCTTTTGAGTGAAATAAATTCACCTTATATTCCATATGAACTCATTAAATATTTTGATGAATTAAAAAATGAATTAAACCCAATAGTTTCTTATAGAAAAACAGAAAAATTTTTTTCTTCTTTAAGAAAGGAAGAATTATTTCTTGAAGTATTTAAAAATAAACGTTTTTCTCCTATTGTATTCGATATTTTCCTTAAAAAATATCAAGATGAATTAACCGAGAATGATTTTCAAAAAATACAATTTTTTTTATTAAAAAAAGAAGTACAAAATTCTGATAAAATTTTTTTGCTTACAGAGTTAAAATATCACGGAATCACTAAAGTTTTTTCTTTTTATAATCCTGTTATTCAAAAAAGTTTTGAAATTGATACAACAGCGATAAATACTTTCGAAGACTCACCGTATTATGTTGAAACAACCGATAAAATTAAAAAAAATTTAATCAAATCCCCATCATTAATTGCGTTATCTATAGATATATTAAAATTAATTTTTGAATACTACTATGATGATAGACCTCAATATTCACCTTCTGAATTAGCTTCAAATATAACAAATTACATAAACAACTATTTTGGAGAAAACAATAATATAGATATAAAATTTTTAAAATGAATAGAACGTGTTATAAAAAACAATAAAGTTTTAAATTAATATTTTATTTCAAATGATGTACTAAACATACATATGGTGGCTTTAGACGGAATTGCACCATCGACACACAGATTTTCAGTCTGTTGCTCTACTAACTGAGCTATAAAGCCATAAATGGCGGTCCCAACGGGAGTCGAACCCGTATCGTCCGCGTGACAGGCGGACATAATAAACCGCTATACCATAGGACCAAAATGGTTGCGGGAGTTGGATTTGAACCAACGACCTTCAGATTATGAGCCTGACAAGCTACCAACTGCTCCATCCCGCGATAATGGCGGATGCTGAGGGATTCGAACCCCCGCGAGACTTTCGCCTCCTTTCGGTTTTCAAGACCGATCCCTTCAACCGGACTTGGGTAAGCATCCACCTATAAGTTAATAAATTAATTATTTATCAACTATTAATATTTTACTTCAATATAACGCGTTTTTGATAAATAATAATATTTTGATTATTATGATATAATAAAATTGATTTATTTCCGGTTAATGGAATGTTTAGAAATTATAAT
>JAITHU010000010.1 GCA_031279765.1 Mycoplasmataceae bacterium | reverse complement strand
CTTCTTCGTCTAAAACAAATTTAAAACACTTTTCGATTTCGTTCATTGCACTATTAAAAACATTATCTTTTATTACAATATTTTGTATTTTCATACTAATATCTTTTTCAGTATCATTTGGGAACATTTTTTTAATTTTTTCTACATGCATGTTAATATTATTTTTATCAGCGAATAATTTATTAACTACTATTTCTTTTCCTTCTGGCAAAGGATTAATTTCTTCACAAGTTGATTTTACGATATTAACTGTAATTTTTTTCTTTGCGTTATCTTCATTTTGCATAATTTAATTGATGGTTTTATTATAATCGCTAATTTAATAAAATATATAATATTATTAAATAAATTATTTTATTTAATTTAAATATTATGGTACAAAAAAAAAATGTAAGAACTAGATACGCCCCATCTCCTACTGGTTTTTTTCACATTGGAGGAGCGAGAACCGCACTTTTAAATTATTTATTTGCTAAGCATTATAATGGTGATTTTATAGTAAGAATGGAAGATACAGATGTAGAAAGAAATGTAATTAATGGAATTTCTTCACAATTGGATGGCTTATCTTGATTAGGTATTACACCAGATGAATCACCAAATAACGAAGGCAAATATGGTCCGTATATACAAACAAAAAAACTATTGCGCTACAAAGAATTAGCATATAAATTGTTGGATGAAAAAAAAGCATATTTATGTTTTTGCACCGCAGAAGAATTAGAACACGCAAGAGAAGAAGCAATTAAAAATAGTTTGACACCAAAATACAATAGAAAATGTGCCAACCTTTCAAAGAAAATAATAGAAGAAAACATTAATAAAAATATTCCATTTGTAATACGTTTAAAAATTGATGATGATGCTACAATTGCATGAGATGACATGGTAAGAGGGAAAATGATTATTCCTACATCCGCTTTAACTGATCCTGTTATTTTAAAATCATCTGGCATACCAACTTATAATTTTGCTGTTGTAGTAGATGACTTTGATATGAAAATATCACATGTTCTTCGTGGTGAAGAGCATTTATCTAACACACCATATCAAATTGCAATTAAGAATGCCTTGGGTTTTGAAAATGATATTGAATATGGACATCTTTCTATTATTGTTGATGAAACAGGAAAAAAATTATCAAAAAGAAATAAAGAACTTAAACAATTTATTAGTGATTATATAGAATTAGGTTTTTTGCCAGAAGCGATTGTAAATTTCTTATCGCTTTTGGGGTGATCTCCTAACACAAATTCTGAGATTTTTAGTTTAAATGAATTAATTAAAATTTTTGATTATTCAAGAATATCTAAGGCACCTGCTTTTTTTGATATAAAAAAAATGATGTGAATATCAAATGAATATTTTAAAAAAATGGTTGATAAAGAATATTTAATTTTTACTAAAAAATATATAGATATTGATCTACGCGATAGAATATTATTGTCTAAAAATGAAAGCATTTATGATAATTTATTATTAATTTTTAAAAATCAAATTTCACATGCTAGTGAATTAAATAATTTAATAAAAGATTTAATTTTTAATAATTTTTCAATTGATTTTATAGATAATTTTATTGTTGAAATCGGGAAAGATATTTTTTACAAAAATATGATTTCGTTAAAAAATGAACTTAATAAATATGATGAAATTAATTTTGAAAATGCAAGCAAAATTATTGATGATGTTAAAAAGAATACTAATCTTAAGGGTAAAGAATTATATATGCCAATTAGGATGATTGCTATTTGCAAAGAACATAGTCCAGAATTAAATAAAGTATTAACATTTATTGGTAAAGATAAAATAATTAGTAATATTAAAAATATTGAAGAGAAAATTTTTAAAAAATAAAATTTATTATTTTATTTTTTATATAAATAATTCTTTTTGGTTTTCTATCGTTAATAAGTTTGTTTATTTTTGGATCATTTTTTGCTAAATCAATTGCATCTTTTTCTGATGTATCGGTTGCGATTTTAATAATACAACGTAATTTTCCATTTTCTTGAACAGGAATATTGATGTATTTTACCTTTATTTTTTCTTCACTAAATTTTGGTCATTTTGAAAAATTTATTGAAGTTTTATTTTTTAAAATGTTAAAATTAATTTCTTCGCATATATGTGGTGCAAAGCACGAAAGAATTATTAAAAAATTGTAAATATATTTTTTATTTAATGATTTTACCTTATAACATTCGTTTATAAAAATCATCATATCACTTATTGCAACGTTAAATTTTAAATTTTCCATATTGTTTGTTACATTTTTAATAAATGTATTGTAAGCAAATTCGAATTCGCTATTTACCTTACTATCGGTAATTTTTATTTTATTATTATTAAAAATATTGTATACACGTTCTAAAAATTTTCTAGCAGCAACTATTGTTTCTTCTTTTCATGGAAATGTTCCATCTAATGGACTCATAAATAAAATACCAAGCCTCAAAGCATCAGCACCAAAAATATTAATTTTTTCAATAGGATTAACAACATTTCCTAATGATTTAGACATTTTTCTTCCGTCGGAACCTAAAACAATTCCTCTATTTGGTAACTTGTAAAATGGTTCCGATGTCGAGGTAATTTTAATATCATATAAAAATTTATGTCAGAATCTAGCGTATAGTAAGTGTCCAACAGCATGTTCTGCACCACCTACGTATAGATCAACTGGCATTCATTTATTAATTATTTTTTTCGCTTTTTCGCTATTTAGTGGAATATAGCTTCCATCATTTTCTTTCAATAAATAGGCAATAAAATATCAAGATGAACCAGCACTTCCTGGCATAGTGTTTACTTCTCTATGATATTTTTTTTTATCAATTTGTATATTTACTCAATCTTTTATTTTTGCTAACGGTGGTTTTCCATCACCGGAAGGGGTAAAATCTTTTAATTCTGGTAAAATAACTGGTAATTTTTTTACTACATGTGGTGTTTCGTTTTCATCAAATACTATCGGAATAGGTTCACCTCAATATCGTTGTCGTGAAAATAATCAATCACGTAATTTATATGTTACGTGCTCTCTACCTAATTTATTTTCAAATAAATATGTAGATATTTTTTTTATCGCTTCATTATTTTTAAGACCATTAATTAATGGTGAATTGATATGTATACCATCTTCCTCAAAACATTCGTTAGGATTATTAGTTTTTATAACAAATTCAATATTTATATTATGTTTTTTTGCAAATTCTCAATCACGTAGATCATGTGCCGGCACACCCATTACAATACCAGTTGCATAATTGTTTAATACATAATCAGCAACGTATATAGGAATTTTTTTATTAGTAATTGGATTTATTGCATATGTTCCTGTAAAGATACCAGATTTATCAAAAAGACAACGTTGTTGTTCTGATTTATTACTAGTTTCAAAAATATATTTTTTTATTTGTTCTTCGTTTTCTTTAGTGACAATTTTTTTTAATAAAATATTTTCTGGTGCGAATACTAAGAATGTTGTACCATATATTGTATCTGGACGTGTTGTAAATATTTCAAAAGGTACATTATTTTCTGTTTTAAATTTAATTATTGCACCAGAACTTTTACCAATTCAATTTTTTTGTGCAATTTTAAATTTTTCGCTTCATGCAACAATATCAAGATCAGAAATTAATCGATCGGCATAATTTGTTATTTTTAAAATTCATTGTTTCATTGGCTTTTTAATAACAGGAAATTCACCACGTTCGCTAACCATTTTTCCATCTTTTTCAATAAGTTCATCATTTGCTAAAACAGTTCCTAATTTTTCACACCAATTAACATCAATGTTTTTATATTCAGCTAAATTATGTTCGAATAATTTAATAAAAATTCATTGTGTCCATTCGTAAAATTTCGGATCTGATGTATCTATTTCTCGATCTCAATCGTAATCAAAGCCCATCGATTTTAATTCTCTAATAAAATTATTAATATTTGTTTTATTGAATTCTCGTGGATGTTTATTATTATTTATTGCAAATTGTTCAGCTGGCAAACCAAATGCATCTCATCCCATAGGGTGCAATACATTAAAACCACAATATTTTTTGAAACGAGATATAACATCAGTTGCAGAATAACCAAAAATATGTCCTAAATGTAATCCACTACCAGACGGATATGGGAACATATCCAAAATATAAAATTTCTTTTTTTTTGCATTGATATCAAATTTGTATATTTTATTTTCTTCTCAATATTTTTGTCAATACTCTTCAATTTTATTATGATTGTACATATTTGCGCTACTTAATAATTATACTTTATTAAATAAAATATAATATTACGCGTGTAAAAAAACTAAAGCAAAAGATGAATTAATGTTATTAAAAAATAATGTAAATTTTACTACTTTATTAATTAAAATTCCTGTTCCACTAGCAACGATAGTTATTTTTATTTTTCCATTATCATTATCAATACTAATAGTCGGATCAACACCATAACTAGAATAATTAAAGTTTCATAAACTTATTAATTCCGCAGGAATTTGTTTATAATCACTATCAGTTGTACTACGATCATCTATTACACTAGGAGTTATATTGAATGTTTGCAATGATGATGTTTGAACAACGTTTCCAGTAGGAAAAATTGTATCAACATCTGAACTAATCGCTTTTGGTTTGTACATTGATAAAAAAATTGATTGATAAAATTTTTCATCGTCACAAGTAATAAGAAATGATAATATTGTATTATTTGTGATGGTATAAGTAGAAATTTTCGGAATAATTATTCCACAAGTATTTTCGCCATATTGATTACTAGTAAAAACGACAGACTTAGAACTTCAAGCGGTTGGATTTATTTCATCGAAAAAAATTGTTGCATTTGGATTATTTTCTTGATTAGCGGTTATTTTTAAACTAATATCTGTATTCTCTTGAAAAAATGTATTATTAATATCCACTTCGTTATCATTACGGTAACATTTTACATCAATTTTTTCTTCATTATTATTTGGTCCACAACTAGTTGCAAAAAAACCAATTGGTATCAACAATAAACTACATATTATTAAAAAAAAACCATTTTTTTTCATTTTAACTTTGAGTAACAATTCAATAAATATGAACTCCGATATAATCTGCTACTTCAAATTTTGTTGATATAGCAGTGATGGTAAATTCAAAAGTACCTAATTGATCAAAGGTAACATTAATTAAACCACTATTTGTTTGATCAAATAGATTTGTTGGAGGAGGATTATCGTTAACAGAAAATATTACATCGTCAAGAGAAATATTTTGTACACTAGTTGGAATAGTAGAAATAGTTAATTGTCATTTAAAATTTTCGCCAACAATAAAATTTCTACAATCACTATATGGAAAATCATTTATTTTGATGGAACACAACATTTCTTTTGCTATGCTAAATTTAATTGATAATGTTGCTACGATGTTTGGTTCAACAGCATTAGCGTAAATTATTGAATGAAAAAAACCATCTGTTTCACTAGCAGAATCAACTAATGGCGTACCAAAAAGTTGACCTTCTTTTGAAATAAAAATTCCTAAAGGAAGATTCGATGCTGAAAAATTAATTTTTTTTATTAATTTATTTGGTTCGTTTGGTTCATAGGAAAAAAAGCATGGTGTACCTACGTTATCAGATTCGCCTATATCTTCCCCTTTCGTTAATGTGAATTGTGTTTCATTTGAACCATCAAAAATTTCTTTACCACCAGAAATAGTAAAATCAGTAGCATATTCAAAAATTGGATAAGGCGAACACGATACTATAAAAAAACATGGTATGCATCATAATGTATGTAATTTCGCTATTTTTTTCATAATTTTATATTAATATAATTATAAAACAAAACTGTTAATATTTGAAAATGCTAATTGTATTACTTAAATTAATATTGAATATCTCGTATTTGTTATGGTGTATAATTTACGTATAATGTCACCAGTTTTATATTATTCATTATTTGTAGTTGCTTTTTTTATCTTGACTATAGTTACCATTATATTTTTTTGTCAAACTAGAAAAAAAGCAGCAACAAGCATTACTAGAAAAACGTTAATAATTTCGATAAATTTTTTATTCTGTAGTTTTTTTGGTATTATTTTATTTGCGATCGCGTTTTTTTTAAAAGAAAACAATAGTAATGATAGCAATGTTGAAGATTTATTGATCGCTTTATGTCTATTAAATTCAATAATTATTTTTATTTTATCTTCAGATATTTTTTACATAGTTCTTAAAAAAAAAGGAATAACATTTTCTTCTATTAAAAGATTTGTTTTTGCTTCAGAAAATGAAAATGTTTCTTTTGGTGTAAGTGTTATCGAAAATAATAATGTTGTAAAAGAGAAAGAAAACGAAATAATGCTTGAATATTTAAAACAAACTAAATTGGTTCCACAAATAGAGTTAAATCGTCATCAAAAGAGACAAAATAAATTAGAACTTAAACACCAAAAGAAATTATTAAAACATGAGCTAAATGAAAAGAAAGCATTAGGATTTGGTAACAAAAAAGAAGAAAATTTAATTTCTAAAAATAATACATTAGAACAAACAACAATTATTCCTAATAATGATATTGTTGATAAAAATATTAACGAAGAGGAAAAAATAATTACTCCAAAAAATAACACATTTGATGATGAACCAATTGTTGTCCCAAAAAATAACACATTTGATGATGAACCAATTGTTGTCCCAAAAAATAACACATTTGATGATATTGATAATGTGCGAAAAAATGAAAAAAAAATGAAAAATACTATTTCTTCTATCACTGAAACAACTATTACTAGTACAAAAACAACAAATAATCAAATTGATAATAAAATAAAAAGCAATCCAGTATTAGTGGAAAACAATAAACCAATAGAAAATAATGATACACCAAAAACATCTAAGTATCACGATATTATTCCGCAAAAAAATGAAAATCGTTTTCAAAAAAAGCAAAATAAATTAATATTAAAACACCAAAAGAAGGAAAATGATTTATTAATTAAACAAAAAGAGAAAGAATTGGAATTATTAGAATTGCAACGTCTTACGATGTTAAAACAACTTTCGCTCGGAAAACAAAACCATAAAGCGGTAAATTATTTTTTAGATACTACTACACGCGTTGCATCAGTGGATAATCATTATTTAACTTTAGCGGAAAAATCTGATGATCATTTACCTGTTAGGCACGATGATAACAACGAAAAATAGTTTATGGAAAAAATTTTAAAATCTAGCATTCCTAATTTATTAACTATTTTTCGTTTATTTATTGCGATAATAGTTATTTGTTTTTTAGCATTTCCGTTTGGAGGAAATGCGTATAATTTTTCTTTAACGATAGGAAATGCCGATGAAATGAGTTTTGAATTTTGTGTTTCATATTTATTAGCAGGTATTTTATTTATCATTGGTTGTTTAACTGATTTTCTTGACGGTTGGATAGCGAGAAAATATAAATGAATAAGTGATTTTGGAAAATTTTGAGATCCTATCGCTGATAAAATTTTAATTAATTCTGTTTTAATTTTTTTTGCTGTAAATGGCAGTGTACCGGTATTAATTCCTGTAATTATGATAATTCGTGATTGCATCGTTGATGGTAGAAGAATGATTCATGCTAAAGAAGGTACGGTTGTTGCTGCTAATTGATTTGGGAAATGGAAAACAATTTTGCAAATGGTAGGTATTTCAATTATATTTTTTTTATTTAATACTAGTCAACCAAGTTTTAATTCTAATAATTTAATTAATTTAATATTTTATTTTTTTGTGCAAAATATTGCTGTGATATTTGCGTTAATATTGTCAATAATATCTGGTTTTATTTATTTCTTTAAAAACAAGAAATAATTTTATAAAATAAGTTTTTTTCTAAAAAAATGCATATTATTTTTATGGAGAAATAAAAAATGAAAATAAATGATGAAAAAATTTTTAATGATGTTATTAAACAAATTAAAACACAATTTGGAAAAGGGTGTATTACTACTTTTAACGGAGAAAATGAAACGATTGATGTTATACCAACCGGTAGCATTCACCTTGATAGAGCACTTGGGGTTGGTGGTATACCGAAAGGTAGGATAATTGAAATATTTGGTAACGAATCATCTGGCAAAACAACGTTAGCGTTACAAATAGTAGCACAATGTCAAAAAAACAATGGCAAATGTGCGTATATAGATTTAGAGCACGCTTTAGATTCTACTTATTGTAAAGTTAATAACGTTAATGTTGGTGAATTATTGTTAGCACAACCTGATTCTGGCGAACAAGCATTTTCAATTATTGAAGAATTAATTAAAACAAATTTAATTGATTTAATAGTTGTAGATTCTGTTGCCGCATTAGTCCCAGAAGCGGAATTAACTGGTGAAATGACCGAACAAAGTATTGGATTGCAAGCAAGATTAATGTCAAAAGGTTTAAGAATTTGTCAAGGTTTAATGTGTAAAAATCAAAAAACAACAATTATTTTTATTAATCAAATTAGAGAGAAAATTGGTATTAGTTTTGGAAATAACGAAATTACTACTGGTGGAAGAGCGTTACGTTTTTATTCATCTGTTAGAATCGAGATGAGAAGATCGGAATTATTAAAAAAAGATGATGAATGTGTTGGAATAAAAACATGCGCAAAAGTAATAAAAAATAAAGTTGCTCCGCCATTAGCAAAAGCATATATTGAAATTTATTTCGATAGAGGTATTGATCACACATTAGAAATAATTGATTTTTCGTTAGAAAAAGGAATTATTGAAAAGAAAGGTTCGTGATTTTATTATGGAGATGAAAAAATTGCACAAGGGAAAGATTCAACACGTGAAATGTTATTAAACAATCCGGAATTATTCGATAAAATAAAACAAAAAGCGTTACTGTAAAAATTGATTAATCAACATTGTATCCTATAAATGAGATACCTAATGAATTTCAACTTGCGTTATCACGATATTTTTGAATTAGTGTTTGGTCACCAGATTTAACTGGCACATAAATCGTGTTTAACTTATTACAATTTTCGAATGGGTTATTATTTAACATATCGGAAGGCAAACTTATAACCACGCTATCAGCAAAATTTTCTGTATCGTAAAACCCTATTTTAATAGAAGATAATGAACTACAATTTTTAAAAGCACTACTTTCGATACTCGTAATTAAGTTTTGAAGTGTGACAGAATATAATGATGCACATTCTTCGAATGCATAAGCGTCAACCTTTTTTAAATAATCATTTCCAGTTTGCGAATAAACTGGATAAGTTCCGTGATATTGACTTGCGTATGGACCGATTGTTATTGAACCTATTGCTAGTGAACCAACAACCTTCATATCATAATTTTCAGTTTTTAATTTAAAAAGAACCTTTCCGATCTGATTATCACTAATATCATTTTGGATATATCAACCAAAAATATCTGAATTCGGATCGATATTATGAAGAGAATGTGCGGTAGGATCATAATCGATACGAGATAAATCATTAGGAAAAGAATAATCATATAAAGTTTCTATACCACCAAATGCACAATCTTCAATTTCTTGAACAATACTAATTTTTATATTTTCAACATGTTTATTACAAAAAAAAGATTTTTCTCCAATAATAGCAACGCTATCAGGAATTACGATTCTTGAAAAATCAGCATAGCTAAAAGCGTTTTTTCCAATTTTCGTACAACGAAGAGGTGAAACACTTGAAGGAATAAAATTTTTAACTGTTGATGGAATTTTATGTTCAATATCAGATGATGGGGATGTGTCAAATGCGTTATCAGCGATTTCATCAAAACCACCTCAAACTACAAATGTGTTAAAATTGTTTTTTTCATCTAAAAAACTTTCGTTAAAACTTGTAACAATATTTTTAGATACTGATGTTTCATCAAAAGAAAAAAAATTTGGCTTAATAGTTCCACTAGAATAATGAGAAGCAACATTTACTCTAAAATTAGGTATGTTATATGTTTGACTATTTATTTGTCCTCCATAGGAGAATTCGAATGAATCTCACGATTTTTCTTTTACATCATCGCGAAATTTAATAGTAGTTTCTACATATTGCATATTTAAATTAGAAATATAATTTGTCCCAGTATACATTACAATCGAATCGTATTCTAACGGAATTTCATTAAATTTAAATTGATTAAATATGGCATTAGTTAATTCAGCTCTAATAGTAATGCTTGGTTGTTCTTCAGATTGATCATCAAATAATAATGTTTTTGTTTCATCATTTTTATTTGGGAAATAAAAATGAGGAGCTCTACTTAATTCGTCTCAATTTATACATGATGTAGCGAAAATAGAGATAGTAGGTGCAATTATCGAAACAAACAAGCAAGTTTTTATTATTTCTTTATTATGTATTTTCTTGTGCATAATTATTTATATTAATTATACTTTTTTTCTTCTTGCGAGTTTTCTTCTTGCGAGTTTTCTTCTTGTTCTTGTGCCTCAATATATTTAAATAATGTTACAGATTGTACTTTTTCATTTTTTTCAATGTTTATTAATTTAACACCAGATGTAGAACGACCAATTGTATTGATTGATGATAACAAGAAACGGATAACTTTTCCAGAATTAGTAATTATCAACACATCTTCATTACCATTTACAGCACCAATATATACTAATTTTCCTGTTTTTTCATTAATTTTTAATGTTCTTACTCCCTTGGCATTTCTTTTTGTTAAACGATATTCATCTATATCAGTCATCTTTCCTGTACCGTTATTTCCGATTGAAAGGATTTTATTTCCTTCAGATGAACTTGATAATCCTACTACAAATTCTTTTTCTTCAATTAAGTTAATTCCATGAACACCAGCAGCTGTTCTTCCCATAGAACGAACTTGGTTTTCATTAAATCTAACCATGTTTCCGTTTGATGCACCAATATAAATTTCTTCATCTTTAGCAACGCTAATAACATTAAAAAGCTTATCATTTTCTTTAAGTGTTATAGCAATTTTTCCAGAACTATTAATGCGAACAAACTCTTCTAAATCGGTTTTTTTAACAATTCCGTTTTTTGTACAAAAAAATAAACAAGCATTTTCGTAACTATCTATTGGCAATATTGATAATATTTTTTCATTTTTTTCAATACCAATCATATTTATCGCTGGTATTCCCTTTGATTGTCTTGAAAGAGCGGGTATTTTGTGTCCGCGGATACGGAAAACTCTTCCTGAATCAGTAAAAAATAAAATATCAGTATGCGTATTAGCAGAAATAATTTTTTCAACATCATCATCATCGTGTGTTTGCAATCCTGTTACGCCAACTCCTCCACGTCGTTGAACTTTATATGTGTTTATTGGCATGCGTTTTAAATATCCCTTTGAAGACATTGTTATTAAGATATCTTCTTTTGGGATTAAATCTTCATCGTCAATATCACTAGTTATATCGTAACGAATATTAGTTTTTCTTTGATCACCAAATTTTTTAGCAAGATTTTCCAATTCTGCTTCAATAATACTAATTTGCTTTTCTTTTGAAGATAAAATATTTTCTAAATATGTTATTAAATCAATTACTTGTTTTAATTCATCCTCAATTTTTTTACGTTCCAATCCTGATAGTGATCTAAGACGCATATCTAAAATTGCTTTAGATTGAATTTCTGTTAAATTGAATTTACTCATCAATTTCTTCATAGCATCGCTTGTATCGATTGCATTTTTAATAATACTAATAACCTCATCAATATTCATACTTGCAATATGTAAACCTTCAAGTATATGTTTACGATCAGAAGCTTTCTTTAATTCAAAATTAGTTTTTTTAATAAGGATATCTATCTGATGATCTACGTATATACTAATAGCATCTAAAATATTTAATACTCTAGGTTCTCCATTAATTAATGCTAAAATATTTACAGCGAATGTTGTTTGCAAAGGAGTGGTTTTAAATAATTGATTTAATAAAACTTCAGGAATTACATCCCTTTTAGTTTCTATTTCAATTTTTAACCCTTCTCTAGATGAAGTAAAATCTTGTAGATCAGTAATACCTTCAATTATTTTATCATTTGATAATTCAACAATTTTATCAATTAATGTTTTTTTACTTACCATATAAGGTAATTCGGTAATTGTTATGATACTTTTACCATTTTCAAGAGTTTTAATATTAGTCTTTGCACGGATAATTATTTTTCCTTTGCCAGTTCTAAAATAAGAATCAATTCCACTAGCACCAATAATTTCAGCACCTGTAGGAAAATCCGGTCCTTTTAAAACACTCATTATTTCATCGACAGTTATATTCGGTTTATGAACAAATAATTTTATCGCTTCTACTATTTCGCATAAATTATGTGTAGGTATATTAGTTGCCATTCCGACAGCAATTCCACTGCTACCATTTACTAACATATTTGGAAAAATTGAAGGTAATACAGACGGTTCTACTTCCGAAGCATCGTAATTATCTATGAATTGAACTGTATTTTTGTCAATGTCATTTAGCATAATGTCGCCAATTTTAGATAATCTTGCTTCTGTATAACGCATTGCTGCTGGTCCATCATCTATACTACCAAAGTTTCCGTGACCATCAATTAGCGGGTAACGTAATGAAAAATCTTGTGCCATTCTTACTAATGTTTCATAAATTGCACTTTCTCCATGAGGGTGAAATTTTCCACTTGTTTCACCGCAAATACGAGCACATTTTTTGTGAGGTTTATCACTACTAATACCTAATGAATATGTAGCGTATAGCACTCGTCTATGAACAGGTTTTAAACCATCCCTAGCATCGGGAATTGCACGAGAAATAATTACTGACATTGCATATTCCAAAAAAGAACTTTCAACTTCTTTTGAAATTGGTGAATCAATTATTTTTGTTTTTTTTAAATCATCTCGGATTTCATCTAATGTTTTCTTTGCCATAATTATTTTCCCCCTTCTTTAAACATCTATATTTTTTACAAACTTAGCATTTTTAACAATAAATTCTTTACGTGGATCAGCATCATCACCCATTAAAAACGAAAATGTTTGATCTGCTTTAATTGCATCATCAATTGTAATTTGTTTTAAAAATCTAGTCGTTGGATCCATAGTTGTTTCCCATAATTGATCAGGATCCATTTCACCCAAACCTTTATAACGTTGAACTGTAAAATTACTATTCTTAAATTCTTCTTTATGTTTTTCTAATTCTTCATCTGAAAAAGCATATCTAAATTGTTTACCACAAATTAATTTAAATAATGGTGGTTGAGCTACATACACGTGACCTTGTTCAATCATTGGGCACATGTATCTAAAGAAAAAAGTTAATAATAAAATACGAATATGTGAACCATCAACATCAGCATCTGTCATGATAATGACTCTATCATAACGAATCTTACTAACATCGAATTCTGGATTAACACCAGCACCAATGCCGGTAATTAACGCCATTATTTCTGCGTTTTCGAATATTTTAGTTGTTTTAGCTTTTTCAACGTTTAATATTTTTCCCCGTAACGGTAAAATAGCTTGGAAATTGCTATCTCGACCCATTTTAGCAGAACCACCAGCGGAATCACCCTCAACTATATATAATTCACACAAAGAACGATCCTTGCAAGAACAATCAACTAATTTTCCTGGCAATGAGGCAGAATCAAATGGTGATTTTCTTCGTGTAGCTTCTTTTGCATCTTGTGATTTTTTTCTTGCTTCTTGTGCTAGTAATACTTTTTTGATAATTAATATAGCATCATCAGGATTTTCTAGCATAAATTTTTCAAATATTTTGGAAGTTACATCATTAACGAAAGGACGCACTTCAGTATTTCCTAGTTTCCCTTTCGTTTGTCCTTCGTATTGAGGATTAGGGTGTTTTATTGAAACAATAGCGGTTAAACCTTCCAAAACATCTTCCTTTGTAATTTTTTCATCTTGTTCTTTTATAAATTTTTTCTCAAGAGCAAACCTATTAATAATTTTCACTAGAGCAAATTTTAAACCTTCTTCGTGTGTTCCACCTTCTAACGTGTTAATATTATTACAAAAAGAATAACAAGAGCTAGTGTATGTTTTATTGTATTGAAAAGAAACTTCGCATGTTATGGTATATTGTTCATCAGAAGTTGCAGCTTTAACTTTTTGTTGTACTTCACCATAAATTATGTTATGGGTTAATTTTTCTTTATCTTTATTTAAATCTTCAATATATTGTTTCAAACCACCTTCATAAAGTCATTCATCCTTGTTACCTGTTTGTTCATCAATAAAACTAATTTTGATATTTTTATTCAAATATGCTAATTGTTGTAATCTATTCGCGATAACAGAATGATCGAAAGGTGCTTCTTCCATTATTGTAAAATCTGGGAAAAATTCAACTATAGTTCCATGTGTTTTATTATTTTTGCCGTTATTTTTTAATTGCGAAACAGGAGTACCACCATTATTGAATTCAATAAAATATTCTTCATTATCACGATAAACTCATACCTTCATGTATTTACTTAGAGCGTTAGTAACGGATGCACCAACACCATGTAAACCACCAGAAATTTTATAACTATCGTTATCAAATTTTCCTCCAGCGTGTAGAACTGTAAGTACAGTCTCAACTGTTGATTTACCTGTTTTTGGGTGAATATCAACTGGTATACCTCTACCATCATCTTCAACCATCATAGCACCATTTTTCTTTAATGTAACAATAATATGTGTTGCATAACCAGCCATTGCTTCATCAATTGAATTATCAACAATTTCTCAAACCATATGATGAAGACCTTTTACACCAGTTGAACCAATGTACATACCTGGTCGTTTTCTAACAGCTTCTAACCCTTCTAATATTTTTATATTTTCGGAAGTGTAATTATTAGTTTCGATTTTTTTTGTATTTCCCATTTTATTATTTAATAATATATTTTTTATTTTTAAAAGTTATGGTATCATTTTTTTTTATTTTTTTGCCTCTGCGTTTTTCTTCTATATCATTAACTAAAATATTTTCATTATTAATAATATTTTTTACTAAACCACCAGTGTTAGCAATACCTATAAATTTTAAAAATTGCCCTAGCGTGATATATTCCGTTTTAATTATAATT
>JAITHU010000007.1 GCA_031279765.1 Mycoplasmataceae bacterium | reverse complement strand
GGTATTTTTATGACGAGAAAATGTTATGATGATGAGAATTGTATAAAGGATCCTATGGTTTATAATAAAACAGCCGGAGCCATACTTTCACCGTCGGTGTTTGATGTAGGTGGCGGGTATCATGCCATAATTCCAATCGCCGAATATTTTGCTGCCGACGGAAAAAGTATTGAAGGTAAAGGTATTGAACCCAATGTAAAAATAAAACCTTCAAAGGCATTGTATTGGGTTTATAGGAAATTAAAAATTAAAAAATAATTTTACTTTACTGTTATAATACCAAAATATACGCCAAATAATTAGTAATCTCCGTTACAGGACAAAGACTTAAATATCCGCTACAAATCCGGTCATCTTCGGTTTTCAGCGGATATTGTTTTTGTAAAGCGGCATGTTTTTCGAGTAAAACTTGGGATTGTTTTTCAACATTCCGTTTTTCTAAGTAAAATTTGATTTTTGCCCACTCATTTTTTGTATTTTATCTTCCAAATCTTTGATTCTCCACTCGTAAAGTTCAATCAACTTTTCCGATACAGTATTAAAAATATTATTACTAAAATTGCCAATGTTTCCGCCGTTATTTTCATTGGTATAGAATATTGTTTTTTCGTCCGAGAAAAAATGAGCAATGGGAATTTTAAAATATTCTGCTATTTTTTGCAAAATATCAGTATCGGGTTTGGTAGCGCCCGATTCATAATTAGAAACAGATGATTGTGAAATGTTCAAATCTAATGCCAATTGCTCTTGAGAAAGTCCTTTTTGTTTGCGGAGTTCCGATAATTTTTTGCCGAAAGTTTCCATAATTTTCATGTCTTTTTAATTATTATTTTAATGTAATTATTAAATTTTTGGCAAAAATAAATAAAATTTTTTGTTTAGCAAAAAAATATTCTTTATTTAATTATATTTCAACAAATTAATTCTTTATTTTTTTTATTAAATATTTGGTAAAACTATCTGTAAATTAATTGTAGTTCTGAAAGAAAAATGCAAAATTTGCAAATGAAAAATAAAACCTTTACAAAAAGGGAAAATTTTTTCATGAAATTATCACTATTTATTAATTTTAATTTTATTTTGAATTATGGAAAAAGAAGTAACAAAATTGTCATCTTTGAGCATTGAAGAATTGGAAGCAAGAGTGGAATTTACAGCTGTAGCTCAAGAAATAATGAGTGCGGAAGATTTCGAAGCCGCTGTGGCCACAAAACCAATCAAATGTGGAATTACTATTGAATTCTAAAAAAATATAAGAGTGCTTCGGCACTCTTATTTATTTTTTATGCTGAATACAAAGAAAACAGAAATATATTCCACTGATTTTCAAGGAAAGAACTTAGTAATATCGGAAAACTATTTATTTTACTGCAACGACATTATTAAGGATATAATTCTTTTGTTTAAAGAAAATAAAAATATAAATGAAATAACAAATGAAATTAATGATAGATACTTAACAGATTATAAACCAATAAACATTAAAGAAAGTTTAGCACAATTGGATAAATATGGTAAGAGAAAGAAAATAACGTTTCCTCATATTGATTTATTTGATTCACAAAATGTTGCATTACCTAAAATCAATTATACAACCAATAAGAAAACATTTATCGTTATCCTATTATCATTTTTTGTTAATATGATTTACGTAATTAGTTTTAATGCTCCATCAATATATAATTATGAAAGAATCCTGATCTTTTTTTTATTAATAATAATCTTATTTGGTCATGAATTAGGTCATGCTTTTTATGCCAAACAATACAATATTACCGCAGGAAAAATAGGAATCGGATTATATTTTTTAGTCTTTCCTGTATTATATATCACAATTAATCAGATATGGAGACTAAGCAAAGAAAAAAGAATTATTATAAATTGTGGCGGAATTATTTTCCAATCTTTAATAGGAACTATATTAATCATTTGTAATTTGTATTTTAATAATGGAGTTACATTTTACCTTATAAAAGCTAATTTTATTGTTATGTGCCTTAACCTAAACCCTTTATTGAAATTTGACGGATATTGGATATTATCTGATTATTTGAATGATAGAAAACTTTACAATAATTCTCAGTTATTAATAAAAAATTGGTTAAGACTGAAATTTGAAAAAATAACCGATAAGAAATTACTGATATATAGTTTTTTTAGATTGTTGTTCATATTATTTATTTTTTATTGTATCATCAGCGTGATAGTAAATGTAATTTCATGCTTAATATAGAAGATTTTAAAAAAATTGTTGATAATCCTTCTAATGGAAATATTAGAAAAACTTCATACGGTTTTGCTTTATTTCAAGCAAATATGAATAGATTCATGCCTGAAATTGAGGCAAGTACTTATGAAAAAATATTCAAACAATTGATTATTAATCAGCATATTGCTACACTTGGACAAGACGATTTTGAAATAATTGACAACATTAACGTTCATAATAATAGTTTCATTTCCTTAAATGGTAAAATGCCAACAGAATATTCTGTTATTTTTGCTACTTTTCATTATGGGCATTATAGAATGTTACTTTCTTATTTAGCAAAAATCGGATACAAAATAGTATTGATTGTTGATGATTTTGTTTTTGACAAAAAAAGTAGCGCTTATTATAAATCTTTCGATCGAATTATACAACATTATAAACAGACAGATTCGGATTTAATAGTTTTGAATGTAAAAGAATCTTCTACTATATTCAAAATCAAAAATTTAATGAATAAAGGATATGCTTTAGTTGTGTTTTTAGATGGTAATACTGGATTGTTAAAAAAGCCCAACTACGATAAAGGATTTATAGAAATAGATTTCTTAAAATCAAAGATATATGCGAAAATTGGCGTTGGAATTTTAAGCTATTTATTGAAAGCACAAATTATACCTGCCTTAACTTATTGGGATGAAATGCAAATGTTGCATTTGGATTTTATGCAAAATTTGGAAGTCCCTAATCTACGTAGAGAAAATTATACTATTTTTGTTATAAAGAAATTATATTCCATTTTAGAAACTTATATTAAACGAGAACCCGAACAATGGGAATGTTGGTCATATATGCACAAATGGATAAACAGAACAGAAATATTTCAGTATTTTACTGAAAATAAAATATTTAACAATATGTTTAATAATCACAGATATACTACTTTTACTGTAAAAGAGAATGCATTCATTTTTGATAAATTTTCATATTTAAGTTATCCGATAGGTAATGAAACATTTGAACATATAAATAACAACAGATTATCAGCAATTCCGGTAGGATTATACAATGAATTTGTGAATAAAAATATAATAATATGAAAAAATCAATAATAATATTGTTTCTTTTCTTTCAAGCGGCAGCGAGCAGTGCTCAAGAAAAATGGCTTGCGGAAATAGACCTGCCTCAAATGGGCAAATATCAGTTTTTTACAACTCAAATAAAATTTTCGGATAATCATTTTGCACTGAAAAGTACGGAAGATAGAGATAAATTATTTATGGGTTCTCTCAAAGCGAATTTTTTGCGTTTAGTACAAAAAAGAAAATATAAAAAATCAATTTGCATAATAGATATCAATAACGATTCCGGAATTATTCATTCACTTTTCGGGATGTTTAATTTAGACAGTATCACATTGGACAACAATGCAATAACTGCAAAAGTTGTTTTCGATGAAGATCAAACTAAGGGTAGTTTCTTCGCAAAGAAATTAGACGGAGATATAGGGAAATTAAACGATTATCAACTAATATTCAATAATATACAAAACAAAACAAAAAAAGAAATTTTTAATTTGGAATTGACAAACTCAAAAAAATGGAAAAAATTTATAATGTCTGTTGAGTCAAAAATTGAAAAAGTGGAAGACGATTTGGATTTTTTGTTATTATTTTTTGTGAATGCACGAAATGTTGGTTTTTCACATTATGCCGTTATGAAAGAAAACGTTAATCTGGAACGAACGCTGTCAGATTCTCAATTAGAAAGCAACATATTGAATGATAGCATTTTATATGTAAAAATCAAGTCATTATCCGGGACGATCCGTGAAATAGACAGTATTTTTCAACAATCGCAACACTATAAATACAAAATTTTAGATTTCAGGGGAACACCCGGAGGTGTA
>JAITHU010000022.1 GCA_031279765.1 Mycoplasmataceae bacterium | reverse complement strand
ACTAGAAGAAAAAAATAAATAATTAAATAATTAAAAAGTATACGTTCAACGATTATAATTTAAATATAAATAAAATGCCGACTTAGCTCAATTGGCAGAGCAACTGACTTGTAATCAGTAGGTTGTTGGTTCGATTCCGATAGTCGGCACCATTGTAAAGTATTTTAAGTAATGTTCGAATACTTTTCCTTAAATAATAATATATAATAACACATATAGGATATTAAATTAATATGGCTGATAGAAAACGTGTTAGACTAGAATGTACAGTTTGTAAAGAAATAAATTATCTAACTTATAGAAATCCAAAATCTGCTCCTGAAAAATTAGAGCTGAATAAATTTTGTAATCGTTGTAGAAAAGTTACCTTACACAAAGAAAGTAAAGCGAAATAAATATTTTTTATTTATTTTTTTTTAATTCATTTATTTTATTGATTACTTGTTCGTATTGTTCTTTATAATTTTTTTGTTTCTTTTTTTCTTCGTTTATTTTTTCTTTTGATGCTTTATTCAAAAAATTATTATTATTTAAAATTTTTTCAGAACGTTCTAATTCTAATTTCAAATTTGCTAATTTTTTTTCTAATAATCCATCGTTCTCTTTTTCGTTTTTTTTATTATTTAAAAATTCTACAGAAAAATTATTAAATGTAAAAATAGTAGTAGCAAATGTTTTCTTAACTTTCTGTTGATCTACGTGTACGCTATGCATTGAAAGATATTTATTTAATAAATTAACATGTAATTCATGATTACATATTATATTAAATTCCAATAAATCATTTTTCTTAAATGAATTATTTATTCTTATTTTTTTTGCAAGAAATAATATTTCTGTAATAATATCTATTTCAAATATGTATTTGTTTTTAGGAAAATTAATTATTTTTGATATTTTTTCTAACATTATTGATTTATTAGGGTTAAAATTATTAAACATTTTTTCCGTAACAAATGGAGCAAAAGGGTGAATAATAACTAATAATAAATTAAAAAATATTAACAAATTTGTTGAAAACTTATTATCGTTAATAAACGGTCTTATTAATTCAATATATTTATTGCAAAATGTATCTCAAATTAATTCTTCTATTATTTTAAAAGAAATAACGAAATTATATTTATCCATATTTTTTTTATATTTAATAATTGCATCATTAAATTTTTTAGCAAATCATAATGTTATTAAATCAAAATGAATTTTTTTGTGCGCGTAGCACATAGTATCAGATGGCACATGGTCTTTTATAAAAATATGTGCATTTCACATTTTATTAATAAAAGACCACATGTATTTTATTTTTTCTTCTGAAAATTTTAAATCTTCGCCAGCGGTAGATGTTGAAAGTAAAAACATTCTCAAAGAATCCGAACCATATTTTTCTATTACATCCATTGGATCAACGCCATTATTAAGAGATTTAGACATTTTTCTTCCATGAGAATCTCGTACTAAACCATGCAAAAATACATTTTTAAATGGAATTGTATTATCTAGATAAGAACATTGTAAAAGCATTCTTGCAACTCAAAAAAATAGTATATCGTATCCTGTAACTAATACGCTAATTGGATAAAATTCTTTTATTTTTTCAGAATGTAATGAAAATTTAGTAGTTGATAGCGGTCATAAACCAGAACTAAATCAAGTATCTAAAACATCTTTATCTTGTATGAAATCATTAGAATTTGGCGGTTCAACACCACAATATATTTCGTTATTATTTTTTTTGTTATACCAAATCGGTATTTTATGTCCTCATAATAATTGTCTACTTATGCATCAATCGTTCATATTATTTAATCATCGTTGCATTTCTTTTTGAAAACGATTTGGAAAATATGAAACTTTACTCTTCTTTTTTTGTTTTAAATAATTCGAAGCGATTTCTTTCATTTTTACAAATCATTGCAATGATAAAAATGGTTCTACTATTTCGTTTGTTCTTTCGCTATAGCCAACATTACTAACATATTCCTCTTTTTTTAATAGTGAATTAACTTTTTCTAAATCAGAAACAATATCAATTCTCGCCTTTATTCGATCGATTCCTTCAAAAGAACGGAATGGTGTTTTTGCTAAATTATTAAGAGTACCATCATCATTTAATACATTTTTAAATTTATTTATTTTATTTTTAATTGCTAAATCATAATCATTAAAATCATGTGCTGGTGTACATTTCATCGCACCAGTACCAAAATTTTTATCTATATATTGATCTGCGAGTACGGGAATTTTTTCATTATTAATTGGGTTGATTACAAACTTTCCAATATATTTTTTATAACGTTCATCAGTCGGATTTACAAAAACAGCAATATCAACAAACATTGTTTCTGGTCTAGTAGTAGCAATAGCAATATATTCATCATTAACACCAAACACTTTATATTTTAAGTAATACAACTCACCTTTGGTTTCTTTGTGTATTACTTCAATGTCAGAAATAGCTGTTTTTAATTTAACATCTCAATTTACTAATTTATTATCACGATAAATTAATTTTTCATTATAAAGTTGAACAAATAATTTATTTACTATTTTATTTGCGCTATCATCTAGTGTAAATAATTCATAATCATATGCCAACGCTAAACCAAGTTTTTCTCATTGAGTACGAATGTATTTTTTTTGTTCATTTGATCATTCCCTTAACAATTCAATAAATTTCTCATCGGAAATAGTATCACGTTTTATTTTTTTTTCCGTTTGTAATACTTTTTCAAATTTCGTTTGTGCTGATATACCGGCATGATCAGTTCCAGGAACGAACAATGTTTGAAAACCAGATAATTTTTTATATCTAATAATTGCATCTTGTATATAACCATCTCAAGCATGTCCAATATGCAAGTGACCAGTAATATTTGGTGGTGGTAAAATTATAGAAAATTTTTTACATTTTGATTTGGTTTCGTAAGAAAACGGATCAAAGAGTTTTTTTCTTAATCAAAAATCATAAATATCACTTTCAAAATTTTTGTGTTCGTATGTTTTTTTTATTTCGTTACTCATACATATAAAATTATAATGTAATTAAAATTTCATTCATAGCTAATTTAATTAATGTTATAATTAAAATATTATGATTAATAAAGATACTAAAAAAATATCAAACCAAAGAAATTTTTCATCATTTGATTTTGATGAAAAAAAAATGAAAATGAAGATTATCTTTGGAACAACAATGTTTATTTGTTCGTTAATGTTGTTCGTAATATACGTTGCTGCTTTGCTTCCTAGCGATCCTTCAACTATTTATACAACAGATTTAACATGAGGAATACTTTCGGTTTTTGGTTTAATAGCAGCTGGTTTTATTACTACACTTAAATTTAGTATGTTTTGTAAAAAACAATGTATAAAATGTTTGGTTAAGGGTATATTGAGCGGAATTATATTTATATTCCAATTAATATGATTATTTATTGATATTTGTAATTCAATGTGGGATTTTTTGCCAGAAAGCATTGTACATTTAAAAGAAATAATGACCGCTTTTAACTATCTAGGGGTAGTTATATGTACTACGTTATTACTTTTTAGTATAAAATCTTTTTGTTTTCATAAAATTTGTAAGGATACAAAAGAAAGTTCTAAATAATTAGTATTTCTATAATATAATTAATCAAGATGAATAAGAAGCATTTTATAGATATCGCATATACATTAGCAAAAGAAAAATTTGCAAAGAAACGTTTTACTTTCAATTCATTGTATGAATTATTAGTAAAAGAAGCAAAACTTAGTAATGAAGAACGTAAAGATTGTATTGGAACAATGTACGTTGAATTGTTACAAGACTCTAGGTTTATTTATACTGGTGAAAATTTATGAGCAATTAAAGAATTTTTATTGCAAAATGAGATAGCAAAATATAATAATTCATTGTACAATCTTAAGATTGAAGTTGATGAAGGAGAAATAAATAATCAAGATGATGAGGATGAAATAACTTCTTTAGATAACGAAAATAGCGAAGAACAATAAATCGTATAATTTCATTATATGGGGCTATCAACAGGCATTATCGGATTACCAAATGTTGGAAAATCAACACTTTTTAATGCTATTACAAATTTGCAAGTGGAAGCTGCTAATTATCCGTTCGCTACAATCGAACCAAATGTTGGAATAGTAAAGATTAACGATGAGCGTTTAACAAAACTTTCTTCACTAATAAATCCAAATAAAACAACAAATGCATTATTCACATTCATTGATATCGCAGGTCTTACAAAGGGCGCTTCGCAAGGACAAGGTTTAGGAAATAAATTTTTGTCAAATATTCGAGAAGTAGATGCGATTTGTCATGTAGTTAGATGTTTTAACGATAAACAAATAGTACACGTTTTTGATAACGTTGATCCCATAAGAGATATGGAAGTAATTAATTTAGAACTAATTATCTCTGATTTAGAAACTATCGAAAAACGCTATAGTAAAATTGTTCAAAAAGCTAAGAGTGGTGATAAAACATCTAAATTCGAAGAAAGTATTTGTATTAAAATTATGGAATATTTAAAAAAAGAAGAATTTCCAGATATAACCGTTTTTTCCGAAGAAGAAAAAAAAATAATTAAAAATTATAATTTGTTAACAACTAAACCGTTTTTGTATATTGCTAATATTGATGAGCAAGATATAAATAAGCCAGAAACAAATCAATTATTTTTAAAATTTAAAGAATATATTAAAAATAAAAAAAATAGTTCACTTGTAATTCCAATATCTGCTTCATTAGAATATGAAATTTCAAAATTAAACGAAGAAGAAAAAAAAATATTTATGGATGATTTAAATTTAAAACAAACAAGTTTAGATATCGTTATAAATAGCGCATATAATTTGTTGAATCTACAAACTTTTTTCACATTTGGAAAAGATGAAGTAAAAGCGTGAACATTTAAAAAAGGTATGACAGCTCCGCAATGTGCTGGAATAATACACTCAGATTTTGAAAAAGGATTTATAAAAGCGGAAGTAGTTTTTTGAGAAGATCTATTTGAAATGAAAAACGAAATTACTGCAAAAGAAAATGGGAAGTTAAGGCTTGAAGGAAAAGAATATCTCGTTAAAGATGGTGATGTATGTCACTTCAAATTTAATGTATAAATGAAAATAATAATAGGATTAGGCAATTTTCCAGAAGAATACCAAAAAACAAGGCATAATATAGGTTTTATGACTATTGATAAATTATTAAATAAACTTGATATTAATGATCTAGACAACAATAACTTTGAAGGTAGATTTACATTCTACAACACTTCTTCAAACAACGAAAAAATTATTATAGCAAAACCTTACACATATATGAATCTATCTGGAGAGTTCGTTAAAAAAATAATTGATTTTTATAAAATAAACATTAATGATATACTTGTTATTTATGATGATCTAGATACTAGTGTAGGAAAAATTAAAATTAAAACATCCGGTTCAAGTGGTGGACATAACGGAATAAAAAGCATTATTATATCATTAGGAACCGAAGAATTCAAACGTGTAAAAATCGGAATTTCTAGACCTACTACCGCTAAAAAAGATATTTCTTCATATGTATTGCGAAAAATACCAAAATCAGAATACGATAATTGCGAAAGTGCGATGAATAATGCTATTGAAGCCATTATTGACTTTATAAATGAAGTACCATTCGATAAAATAATGAATAAATATAATTAATTTATTTTTATTTAATTTCTTTAGTTATTTTTTTAATATTTTTAAAATCATAATTATAAATATTTTTTTCAACAACATCTTTTATAAAAGCACTATCATTTACATCGATTTTAGTATTAAATAATGAAATAAAATATAAAAATATTTTACAAATAAAAATAAATTGAAAAAATAAAAACGGAATATATAAATTAATTCAATATCATATACTACCTGCGTTTGAAAAATTTTCAACAAAATAATCTTTAAAAAAATATACATAAATTAAAAATATTGAATTAATTACTAAAACAATAAAAAAATAATAAAAAATTTTACTAATAAAAAATTTGTTAGATAACAAAGATTTCTTTGGTGTAACGATATAACGACGATTTTTATTAAAAAATAAATTTAATATTATTTGAATTACTAAATCTAAACCCAATGACATATACAATATTTGTTGAAAAAAAACAAATTTTAAAAAATAAATAAATTTCATTTTCTTAAAAAAACAAAGACATGCATTTACAAAAAATGCGAAAAATAATAAATTAAAAAAAATCATAAAAATATAATTGGCGTAAAAGGTTGAACCAACAAATGGATTTAAGTAAAATAAATTTATCCAATTAAATAGAACAAAAAATGGTAAAAAAATTACATTAATTTTTCGTCAAAATAAATAATTATTAAAAAAGAAATTATTAGAAAATTTTCAAAATCTTTTTTTTATAGCATTAATATGAGCGTTATTCCATTTTAATAATTGATTTTTTCTATCGTTGTAATTTAATGGTCGTAACTTGTATGTTGAACCAAGATTTGAAAATAATATTTTTTTATTATTTTTAAGCATAAAAAAAGAACTGCAAGTATCTGGAGAAGCATTATTAACAATAGTTAATGGTACTTCCTTAAATGCATTATATTTTATTAGCGTTCCAGTTAAATAAAACTCATTACAAGTAGCACCAAAATTAGCATATAAATTCGTATTATAATTTACCAACTCTTCTAGAGGATAAAGATACTTAGAAAATAATGTCCCGCCAGGGTAGGATAAATATTTTTCTTGCACAGCGACTAGATCACCATTGTTTGCTGATGAATAAAAAAATCGCAAATTTTTCTCCAAAAAATCTTTTTCAAATAAATTAGTTGAATCATTAAGAGCAATGTAATCGGGAATTAACCCAAATTCTTTGATATTATCAACAAAATATTTAATTGCCCCCCCTCTTGTTCTCCATTGTTTTACATGTTCAATTGGTCTCCTAATTATTTCAATATTCTTATTTTGCTTAACAAAGTTATCAATTTGTGTTATCATTTCTAAATTTGTAGAATCATCTAAGATAAACCATTTTACATTACTGTATGTCTGTTTTAAACAATATTCTAGTTGTGCAGGAGAAAAATCATTACAAATAGTATGTATTGAATATATTAACGGTAATTCTTTTGGCAAAATTGCTAATTTATTTATTGAATGTAATTCTAATGTACTTTTTTTATAAATAACAAAAGTAGTAATACTTGAAATTAAAAAATCAATTGGTCAGTATGACAAGATTAATATAAGTAATGAAGAAATCACTTCAATTACAAATAACGAAGTATCAAAACAATATATTCTAAAGTGAAGCCAAAAATATAAGCACAATCCATTAAATAACAACCAAAAAAAATATGTAATTAATATTGGTAGTAATTTATGTTTTGAATTTATCATCGTTTAATATATATATATATATATTCCATTATACGTATTAATCGTTTAAAACAAAATAATAAATATCAAAATTACTTAATATTGTTGTATAAATAACTTATAAGTATAAAATGCAATATAAAAAAACTAAATTAATTTCAACACTCGGTCCTTCTATTTGTGGAAAAATTTGAGATTACACAATGTATAATGATCCGAAAAATTCTAGCACTATAAAGAATGGGTTAGAAATATTAGAAACATTATTTAAATCAGGTACTACAACTGTTAGATTTAATTTTTCGCACGGTAATCAAGAAGAACAACTTGTACGTTATGATATGGTAAAACAAGTAGCAAAGAAAATGAATATTCCAATTTCTTTGCTACTTGATACAAAGGGACCAGAAATACGTGTATATGAAATAAAAGAAAAGGATGGTGTAGTTATTGAAACTGGTAGTACAGTAATTATTGAATCGTTAAATAAAGTTAGTGGAGATAGTAAAACATTCTCTGTAACAGATGTAACAGGCACATATAACATGGCTAAGGATGTTCATGTTGGTTCAAAAATATTAATTGATGATGGAAAATTAATACTAGTTGCTACAAATGTAGATGTAAAAACAGGAAAAATTGAAGCAATTGCAAAGAATACACACAAAATTTCTACAAAAAAACGTATTAACTTACCTAATGCTACTTATTCAATGCCTTTTTTATCAGATAAAGATAAAGATGATATTAAATTAGCATGTACAAAAAAATTTGATTATATTGCAGCATCTTTTACTAACTCAGCAGATAATATTAGAGAAATACGTGCTATTTTATCAAAAATGAAATGTCCAGAAATTAAAGTAATTGCAAAAATAGAATCTACCGATGCAATAAAGAATCTTAACGAAATTATTCGTGAATCTGATGCAATTATGATTGCTAGAGGTGATTTAGGAGTGGAAATACCTTATTATGATGTTCCATATTATGAAAAACTTATCATTCGTAAATGCAAAAAATATGGAAAACCAGTTATTGTTGCAACACAAATGCTAGATTCAATGGAGAAAAATTTAATTCCTACTAGAGCTGAAGTTACTGATGTTCATTATGCAGTAGAACTAGGAACTGATTCAACAATGACTAGTGGTGAAACTGCAAATGGTAATTTTCCAGTTGAGTCTACTCGTGCAATGACAGCGATATGCTGTGAATCTGAAAAATTCTATGATTATAAAAAAAATTTAGATTTTTTTAAAGTTAATTCAATTTTCGGAAAAGAAGCTACAAAATTTGCATGTAAAATCGCTAGTAAATGTTTACCAACTGGTAAAAAAAGAGATATTAAATTCCCATATGAATTCGTTGTTATTTTTTCTAATGAAGAAAAAGTAATTAGAGCTGTTTCCAATGCACACCCAGCAGCAGCAATAATAGCAGTGATTAGCGATGAAAAACTATACACGTTATTCGGTATAAATTATGGTGTTAAAACATGAAAGGTTAGCGATTTAAAGAAAGCGAAAAAGAATTATAAGGAAACTGTACAAGAAGCATTATCTGTTTATCCTAAACAAAATCCAGAATCTAAAATATTAGTTTGTATAAACGATAATTTCAAAAAAATATAAATAAAGAAAGGAGAAAATTTATGGGATGTAAATGTTCAGCTTGTTGCGCTTCTGCAAAGAAAAAATGCGCTTCTGCAAAGAAAAAATAATTTAAAAATTTATTTTAATAAAAAAAATGTATCTAATTTAGATACATTTTTTTTATTCAACACTTGGAAATCATTCAGGACGATCTAAATAGAAAAAAGCTCAACTTAATCAAGATGGAAGAACGTTGTATCATCATAAACAAAAAGCTGTTACATAGAATATTACTAAAATAGTAATAAGTAATAGAAGCAGGAATAATCAAGGGAAATGTTTTTTCTTTTTTGGCGCTACTATTACTTCATCGTTTTCTTCTTGAACAACTTGTCTTACATTGTTTTTTATTATTTTACTTGTATTAGTATCATTAACATATGCAACTGGTACTTGTTCGCTAACAACGTTATTACTTACCGTTCTACCACGTTCTTCTCCTCTACTTTCAAAAATATTAACAACAACTGTCGCGTTACTTTTTTTTGACGAACCATCACTTATTACTCTACTACTAGAACTAACTAATCTTGCATTATTAGGAAAATTCTTTGGTACAGAAATTGCAGTACTTTTGCTTATAGTACTTCTAGATGTAGATGGTTTCTTACTTACGATTAATTGTTTTTTTATTTTTTTAGAACTTGTTTTTTTAGCATTTGAAACAGTATCAATAACCTCAACAACTTCTCCAGGTTTAGTGTTAACAACTTTTTTTTTCATTGAAGAAATATTTTTTTTATTATCACTACTATCAATAATATCGATAATCTTACCTGGTTTAGTGTTAACAATTGTTCTTTCAGCTTTAGTTTTTATGAACTTTGTTTTTTGAGCCATAACTTACTTTATTATACACATATTTAACATCTGAAAATGTTTTTTTATTGCTAAATGTTTTATGATTGTAATTTATTAAATTTCTCTCAAAAAACCAATATTACAACCAGAAGATGCTTATAAAATACTAATGCGAATATTTCATCATCTAGATTTACTTTGCTAAATTAACAAATTAAATAATTGCGAAAGTTTAATGACTACCACAAATTAGTCAAGTTTCCTGGGAAGAAAGTAACTAACTTTCTAAACCCATATAAATGGTGGAGATGACGGGAGTCGAACCCGTTTCCACAATTGACTTTTCACGCAAATCTACAGTTTAGTTTATTTTGTGCATCTCGAAATTATTAAAAAAGGAATAAACAACTCAATAATTTCAAAGCTAATAGTTTTCATTGTTCTTATTAGCATCAAACAATATAATAATTTTTGTTTTGTATTAAACGAAATTATAAACGATTAATACTCTAAAGTCGCAACGCTTATACTATAAATTACAGTTAAGACTATATTGCGCTGATTTGTTAGAAAGAAGTGCGTTCATGTCTAACTCATCGTTTGAACTTGTTGCATTTAACAAAGCCTTGAGCTATAAAGGGCTAACCCTACTGCATTGGGTGGTCCATCAATTATGTCGAAACCATGGCATCCCCAAAATAATTATAAATAATTAAAAATTTATTATTTAATATTTACCCTCTAGGTATTTGTATAGATTGTCCTGCTGCACAAGCGGTAGAAACAATTCCTGGAAAAATTTCAAATCCTCATGAATTTTGTGCATTAGTACCGGTTGGCATAGTAGATGGCATTGTGAAAGCAACAGAACTTGGACCACCAATAACTATTCCAGATGATTTAAACATTCTATAACAAAAATTATTTGGTCCATCGCCAGAGTTAAATGTTCAATTTGTAAAATTAGGTATACTAAATGATGCAGAAATTGTAGTTAAATCAATGCAACCTTCGAACATACCAGAACAAAAATTATTCCCAATTACAATGCTAGTTGGCAAAAGAACATTAAATCCTGTTGGAAGAGAAGCTAGTTTTTTACAGTTAGAAAACATTCCCATAGCAAAATTATTTAATTCCAGACTACTAATAGAAGTTATAGTTTGTGGTAAATTAAATCCTGTTGGAAGAGAAACTAATTCTTCGCAACCAGAAAACATAGTTTCACAAAAACTACCACTTATGATCGTTACATTTGGAATAGAAAAATTATTTAAAGAAGTTAATTTCTTACAATTTTTAAACATTTCTCTACAAAAACCACCGCCAGCATTAAGCATATTTTGAGGCAATGTGAATCCTGACGGAAGAGAAGCTAAATCTTCGCAACCAGAAAACATTCTACTTGCAAAACCTGCCATTTCTGGTGAAATAGTAGAAGTTTGTGGAAAATTAAATCCGGTAGGAAGAGAAGCAAGTTTTTTGCAATTCTGAAACATATCTCCAGCATAATTATCTCCACTCAATTCAGAAGCATTTGGAATGTTAAACCCGGTAGGAAGAGAAACTAAAGCTTCGCAACCAGAGAACGTAGCTGTTAATGGTCATTCACGCATACTGCCAACATCTGGAATAGTAAATCCGGTAGGAAGAGAAGTAAGTTTTTTGCATCCAGCAAATGTAGATCTCGCATAACCTGTTGATACAAAAGGAGCTGGAGCATTAAAATCTGGAAATTTAAATCCGGTAGGAAGAGAAGTTAATTCTTCACATTGATCAAACATTGAAAAAGCAAAATACGGTGTACAATAATCTGTCATACCTTGTGGAAAATTGAATCCCGATGGAAGAGAAGTAAGTTTTTTACAACCGCAAAATAATTGATAAAAATTATAGCTTGAACTATCAGATTCAGTATTATTAGAATTGACCAAGTTTACAGGTAAATTAAAATTATTAGGTAAGTGAGTTAATTCAAAACAATTATAAAACATTCTACCAGCAAATCTTACACCACTCGTTGTTATTGTTTGCGGAAAATTAAAATTATCTGGTAGATTATTTAATTTTTTACAACCATAGAACATATCATTGAATGCTGTTTGAGAAACAGAAACCAAGTTTTGTGGTAAATTAAAATTATCTGGTAGAGTTAATAATTCTTCACAAGCACAAAACATACCACTAAATAAACCAACTGGGCTATTACCAGTATTAGTAGTAATTCCTTGTGGCAAATTAAAATTATCTGGTAGATTTTTAATTTTTTTACAACCATAGAACATACTAGCACAAAACGATTCAGGAACATCACCAGTTATTGGAGGTAATATAAATTCATTAGAAATAAATTTTAAATTGTCACAATATTGAAACATATTTCTGCAAAAACTTGTACCAACGTTTGTTACGGTAGAAGGTAAATAGAATGATTGTGGGGTAGAAGAAAGACTAATACAATTTTTAAACATTTCGCTACAAAATTGATTACCAACAGAAACAAGATTAGGTGGGAAATTAATATATATATTAGTTAAATATCTCATTTCGCTACAAAACCTAAATAAAAAATCATTAGGTGCGTTTGTCATATCTTGTGGAATGGTATTTATAACTAAAGATTTAATTGTATCTCTATTTACTGTTGTAACTAATTGATCTGTATCATCGTCGTAAAATCTATAGTTAGTATTATTAGTATCATATCTATCATAGAAAAATATTCCCGGAACAATTGTTCCTTGATCTGGTGCATATGATTTTTTATTTGTATTAATATAATAAGTAACATCTGATGTAGTAATTAAATAAGATCTACTAGTAGATTCTAAAACATAAAATGTAAATTGTATAGTTACTGTATTGTACCCATTTTTAACGAATTCAATTTCAAAATTGTATGTAGCAACTGTAGTTATAGGTGTTCATGTAATAACAAGTTCTCCGCTTGCTAAAACGGTAGGAATTGTTAATTCTGTTGGCAACGTACAATCAATAGCTGTTACATTAATTTGATCAACAGTGGAAGCATTAACTGTTATAGTTTCTGAACCAGCACTATTTTTTGTAGCAACAATATCTGTATTGCCAGTTGAAGTAGTAATTGTAAAGTCATTTCCAACTATTTCTAATACTACGTGTAACGTATTAGAAGTATGAAAACTTTTAACAGCATATATATAAATATTGTAAGTTGCTAATTGATCTGATAAATCAGAAACAGCTAATTCCCCAATTGCTTCATTTAAAGTTATATAAGATGGTAATGTATCAGAAGCGGTAGTATCAATAGCAAATGTAGAACCAGAAACATTTGAAGTATACTCTCAAGCTTTACTTACACCAACTTTTGCAGTTACATTTGTTTGCCCACTAATAGTAATTTCGCCAAATGGACTAATAGTAAAAGTAAATGTGTATTGAGCATATGTTAAAACTTCTTGAGTATCTTCATCAATATCATTACAAAAAATATCAAACGAATAATTACCAGTTATATTAATTCCATTATCTCATTCGAATCTAAAATTGTTAATTTCGTTACCATCTTCATCTATTAAACCTTCTTCTATTCCCATATCAGAAAAAGTAAAGTGACTAGATATAGTTGGAATTTTTTCATCAGCATTAGTAGTTCACTCAAAACTTTCAGTTGGTTTTGTTTTATCATCTTCATAAAATGCTCTTAATGATTTCTCTCCAGCTTCTGTAGCGTAATAATTTGTTTTATCTTTGTTATATCCTTCAGTAATATCTGTTATGGTAATTTTATCATTGTTAACATGGTTGCTACAACTTTTAAGTGGAAAGAAAATAGCACAAACTATGGCAATAATTAACGAGCAAACAAGAACTACAATAAAAAATTTTTTTTGATCTTCTTGTTTTTGTTTTTCTTTTAATTCAGCAGATATCATTATGTTTTTATTATAACATCTAAAAAAAAAGACTACAAAAGTAAAAGTACTAGAATTAATTCTAGTACTTATACGCATTGTTAGAGTTAAACAATATTATTTAGATCAAAAGAAAAAAGTTATTAGCTTTTAATTCTTGTATTTTGGCGGAAACGGTGGGATTCGAACCCACGCACCGCAGAACGATCTAACACCTTAGCAGGGTGTCCTCTTAACCACTTGAGTACGTTTCCCTAACAAAATTATATATTACAAAACAATATAACAAACAATCAAATAAAATTAAGTTTAACGAAGTATTGTTTACTCGTTACCTTCAGGTTCTGGTTTTCCTTGTTGATTAGCGAAAGTATTAGCAAGATGTTCAAAATTATCAACTTTTTCTTTCAATTCATCTCATTTTTCATCTTTAAGTAATGTTTTTAATTCTTCAACTTGTTTCTTAACCATTTCTTTTTGTTCTTCTGGCAAGTCTTTATTTTTTTCATCTTCAAGATTTTTTTCAAGCATATTAATTAAATTTTCAGCACGATATTTAATTTCAGTTTCTTTTTTAGTTTTTTCGTCTTTTTCTTTGTTTTCTTCCGCTTCTTTAACCATTCTACTAATTTCATCTTCACTTAAGTTAGTAGATCCCTTAATTGTAATTGTATTTTCTTTATTAGTTTTTAAATCCTTTGCGGTAACATTAATAATACCATTAGCATCAATGTTAAAAGTAATTTCAATTTGCGGAACTCCTCTAGGAGCAGGTTCAATACCACCTAATCTAAAAGTACCTAATGTTTTGTTATCTCTAGATAATGGACGTTCTCCTTGTGTAACGTGTACATCAACAGCGTCTTGATTATCTGAAGCGGTAGAAAACACTTGCGATTTCGAAACTGGAATAGTTGTATTTCTTTTAATCAAAGGTGTAGCTACTCCTCCCATTGTTTCAATTGCTAATGTTAATGGTGTAACATCCAATAGTAATACATCTTTAACATCACCAGCTAATACACCACCTTGAATGGCAGCTCCCATAGCAACAACTTCATCTGGGTTAATTGTTTTGTTAGGTTCTTTTTTAGTTAAAGTTTTAACTAATTCGTACACTTGTGGCATTCTTGTAGAACCGCCAACTAATAATATTTGGTGAATTTCGTTAAGAGAAAGTTTTGATTCTTTAATAGCATCTTGAACTGGTTTTTTTGTTCTTTCCAACAAATCAGCTGTTAATTTTTCAAAATTAGCACGTGTTAATTTTTTTTCAACGTTCAAAGGACCTTCTTTAGTCATTGAAATATATGGCAACATTATTGTTGCTTCTAGTTGACCAGAAAGTTCAATTTTTGCTTTTTCTGATGCTTCTTTAAGACGTTGCATAGCCATTTTATCTTTTGATAAATCAACACCACTTTCTTTTTTAACTTCGCTTACTAATCAATCGATGATTTTTTGATCTCAATCATCACCACCAAGCAAATTATCACCACTAGTAGCTAAAACTTCAAAAGAACCACCTGACATGTCAAGAATTGATACATCAAATGTACCTCCACCCAAGTCGTAAACTAATATTTTTTGTTCTTTATCTAATTTGTCTAATCCATAAGCGAGAGCAGCTGCGGTAGGTTCATTAATAATACGTTCAACTTCTAAACCAGCGATTTTTCCAGCATTTTTAGTAGCTTGACGTTGTGCATCGTTAAAATATGCTGGTACAGTAATAACAGCTTTTGTAATGCTATGACCGATTTTTTCTTCAGCATATTTTTTAATATAAGCTAATATTTTTGCTGAAACTTCTTCAGGTGTATATTCTTTATCACCTAATTTAACTTTAGAGTCAGTACCCATTTTTCTTTTAATGGAAGCGACCGAATCCTTGTTAGTTATCATTTGTCTTTTAGCTGCATCTCCAACGATGAATTCACCATTTTTGTAAGATACTACTGAAGGTATTGTTCTTTTTCCTTCTGGTGTTTCAAGTACTTTTGGTTTACTACCATCCATTACAGATACACATGAGTTTGTTGTTCCTAAATCTATTCCTATAATTTTTGCCATAATTTTCTAATTACAAAAACATTATAACACAAAATTAGCAAAATACAAACAAGAGTGCTAATTTACGAGTTAAAATGATGTTTTTTAATTTATTTTTTTGTTAGAATTTTATAAATTTCTTCAGTGTTTTTTGTTTTTGTTTTGCCATAATTTAATATAAAACCATTTCCTTTGGAATATTTAGGAATTACATGTAAATGAAAATGCATTACTTCTTGACCTGCAATTTTCCCTTCATTAGATAAATAATTAAAACCGATCGGTTTTAACGAACTATTTTTAATTTTATTAGCAACTTCTTTAGCTAAACTAGAAACTGCCATCAAAATTTTAGTATCACATGTGCTAAAATTTCCAAAATGTTTTTTAGGAACAACTAATGTGTGTCCATTAGTGATTGGATTAACATCTAAAAAAGCAATTGCATGCTTATTTTCAGCAATTATTTTTGCTTTAATATTTTTCTTAATTATTTCACAAAAAATACAATCCATATATATATTTTAATACCTTTTAGTTATGTTTTGAATTAACACCATAAAATTCTAATGAATATTGTTACGTATTAATGTTCCTTTGATGGAAAATATTTCTTCTTCTATTTTGTCTATTCTATTTTCTATATTATCAAATCGAGTACTAACTTCGCTTCTAAATTCACCAAATTGTTGAATCAATAAATCAATTTTTGATGATTTTTGTTGTTTAAGTTTATATGGTTTATTATTTGAATTAACAGATTTGTTCATCTTTTCTAATACAATTATATCTTTTTCTAAATTCTTGTTATTTAGAGAAGAAAGAATGTATATTTATGCTCCGATATAAATAAGTTTTTGGAAATGACTTACTCTACTATTATACGCGCCCATCAGATAAATAAATTCATTACCAAAATTAATATAGTAAGGATTTTGATAATTATCTAGAACACTTATACTATTATCAAAAAAACATCCAACATTAGTTCCTTTAAATTTTACACCATCAACAATTGCTGGTACTAATGGTTTATCACTACTTGTAAGAAAAGAGTAATTATCAGCGTAACTAAAACCAAGAAATCCATCGTAATTTGAATATGGAAGGTATTGAGAACCATCTCAAACACTACCTTCATATGTAAACGGTTCAGTGTTATTATAAGTAAAATCACTAATGGTTCCAAAATCTATTACACTATTGAAAACAGGACTAATAGAACAACTATAAGTTCTTCCTCCATAACTAATATCATCAAACCCGTTTAACATAGTATAATTTAAACCCTCTGCAAAATTTAACATGGATATCGTATCAGCAGGAACAGAAAGATCACTATAAGTGTCGTCAACGGGACCACCGGTCATATAATCATAATATTGATAATAAATACTATTTATATTCATGGAAGAAAAATCAATATTTTGATTGTAAATTAAATTACTATTAAGAAGACCAAAACAACCGTTAGTATTACCATAATAATTTGTAGGAAAAACTACTGGAACGTTAAACGAATCTAAGTGTTTATAATTATATGCAAAATTAAATGTATCGTAAGCTTGATAAAATGTTTGAGGAAAAATAAAATCATTTCCGCCATTATTAAAACATACATCACCAGTCAAAAAATAAGGCGATATTGTTAAAATTGATGAAGGAAAATTAATTTGTTGGTCAAAAGCAGGACAATTATATAACATAACGGGGATAAATTGGAAATTAGGATTTTGATACGAAACGTTAGCACTTAAAAATTCAAATGGAGCATTATATTCATCATTATGAGAAAAATAATTAGACATAGCACCTTGCATTCCTGAACCTTCTGCATTAGCACCTATTGTTGAAATATAAAATCAACCATCTGGATCACAAAATTCTTGATCACTATCAGGGATTAAATTAATAAAATATTGATCAGTTTGCGAATCAATGAATTGAATATAGTTTGTATCTACTTTCGTATCAATCATATGATCAAAAAAACCTATTATTGGTTGGTTAAAAACTTCCATTCCATTAAACAATTCATAACAACGAAGATATTTCAAATTATCAATAGTAGTAAAATCCAATGGTTGGTTAAAAGAAGATAAATAAACAAAGATTTGTTCTCCTAAAAAACCTTTCACATAATTAGGAAATACCAATGGTTGGTTAAAAGAAGATAATCCATAAAATGACATACTTCCAAACAATAAATATTTATCATCAATATTAGAAATTGTTGCTGGGAATGTAAATGGTTGGTTAAAAGAATCTCAACCACATGGAAAATAATTAAAAAGATGCGTAAAACTATCAACAGTTGTTGGTAATGTAAATGTAGAATTAAAAGAAGAACAACCTTCCATTAATCCAGGATCAATATGTGTAACTGTATTAGGTATTATCATTGGTTGGTTAAAAGAAGAACAATTTGATAAAAAATATGTACCAATTCTAGTAAAATTACTAGGAATAGATATTGGTTGGTTAAAATTTTGACTAGATAAGAAATTGTG
>JAITHU010000014.1 GCA_031279765.1 Mycoplasmataceae bacterium | reverse complement strand
TCAACAATTTTATCTAATTTTATTTTATCTTCGTTTTTTAATCTATTAACATTCTTTTCTTGGTTTTTTATATAACCATCAAATTTAACAATTATTTCAATTTTATTAATAATATTTTTTGATAACGCACGATATTTATTAGTAGGTAATAAATCTTTCAAAAAAACATTCTGCCTTTTAAGAAGTTCGAACATAGAATGAGGTAAATTATTACCAAATTTTTTATATTTTTCTTTTTTTAGAGTTTCTTTCTTTAAAAAATTAATTATTTCTAATATTTTCTTTTTGTTATTTAAATATATTTTATATTTATCGTGTGGTAATAATCCGACATTGAAACCGTATGTTGATAATCTATCATCAGCATTATCGTTGCGCAATAATAAACGGTATTCTGCTCTACTAGTTAGTAATCTATAAGGATCAGTTACACCTTTTGTTACCAAATCATCAATTAGTACACCAATATATGCTTCATTTCTGCCTAATATTAATGGTTTTTTTCTTTTTAACGCTAATGTTGCATTAATTCCAGCAATTAAACCTTGACAAGCTGCTTCTTCGTAACCACTCGAACCATTTACTTGTCCAGCAAAATATAAACCATTTATTTTTTTTGTTTCTAATGATGGAAAAAGTTGTGTAGGATCTATAGCATCATATTCAATTGCGTATGCGTATTTTACAAAAATTGCATTTTCCAATCCGTTTATAGTTTTGATAAATTTTTCTTGAACATTTTCAGGAAGTGATGTTGATAAACCTTGTAAATACGTTGTTGGCAACGATAACGATTCTGGTTCCATAAAAGTTTGATGTCGTATTTTATCAGGAAATTTAACTATTTTATCTTCAATACTTGGGCAATATCTAGGTCCAACACCTGATATATTGCCTGAATACATTGCAGAAAGCTTTAAATTATCACGTATTACTTTATGTGTTTTTTCATTAGTATAAGTTAAATAACATGGAACTTGTTTAGAAAATGGTAATACCTTAGAATTGTAATGGCTAAATGATAATTTTTCATTTGTACCGGTTTCTATTTGCATTTTATTGAAATCGATGGATGATGTCAAAATTCTCGGCGGAGTACCAGTTTTTAATCTAATTATTTTAAAACCAAGTTTTCTAATGTTATCAGATAATGTATCACTACGCTCCAAACTCATTGGTCCCTCATTCTTTGAATTTAAACCGATGTGTGTTTTTGAATTCATATAAACTCCAGATGTAATAATAACTTTAGAAGCAGTTATATTTCCGTATTTACGTAATTTTATTCCACATATTTTGTTGTTATCGATTATTAAATCAACAGCTTCATCCAATATTAGATTGATTTTTTTATTTTTTTTAATCTTATCTAAGAACCATTCATGATATTTTATTTTATCAATTTGTGCTCGCAATGCTCAAACACCTGGTCCTTTTGAAGTATTCAAAATCTTCATTTGTAACATATTAGCATCCGCAGCTTTCCCTTGCATTCCACCAAGCGCATCAATTTCACGTGTAACTACACCTTTTGCTGGACCACCAATAGATGGATTGCAAGGAGCAGCACCAACAGATATGATGTTAATTGTAATTAGTGCAACATCAAAACCAATATTAGCAACAGCAAATGCTGCTTCTAATCCTGCATGCCCAGCACCAATTACAATAACATCATATTTTTTTTTTAACACAAATACTTAATATCAATAATTAGTATTATATTTTATATTAAAATATTTGAACTCGTTCACCCACAACATACAACGAATCGTTATTCATTTTAATTCTACCTTTAATTCCGATAATAGATCCTGGTGACATTTGCTTAATTTCGTTTTTAAACATAACTTGATCAATACCAACATCTATGGAATCATATCAATCTTCATCGTTGTTTTCTATAAATGGTTTTTCAACCTTTACTTTAATTAATACATCTCCATTTTCTGAATCTTTTGTTTTATTAATCTTATCAACTATTCCTATAATCGCTAGAAAATTCATTTTATACCTCCCAAATATATTAATGCATAAAATAAAATAAATTGTTTCTATATTTTATTTAAAAATAAATCAAAAAAAATTTAATTATTTTTTATTTTTTGTTTCTTTTTTGCTTAATTTCTTAATTTCTTTCTTCATATTTGACATTTCTTGCATAAATGGCAACATGTGATAACCTTCTTTTTTTATACTTTCTAATTGAAAATTTATTTCGTTTATGATGCTTTCTTTTTGTTCTAATTTTTGTTCTAATTCTTTAATTTTTTCACTATTATCATTATTTTTTTTTCTATATTCGGAAATAGTTATATTTATATCTTTTATGTAAGAAATAATTTTATCAAAAAAAATATCAACATCTTCCGGATCGTAACCAGCATATAATTTTTTCCGAAATTTTTTATCTAATATTTCTTTTTCTAGCGCTTCAAAATTATTCATATATTGTATTATATAATACCAATATTGCAATAATTTTAAGCATATAATTAAAATATGAATAATTTTAGTAAAAAAATTACTGAAAAAGAAGTTAATTTTATTTTTAATAAATATAAAAAAAATATTGTAACCCCAGCGCCAAATAAATTTATTAAATATTTTTTTAAATTAGATAATTTAACAATTTCTATTTTTAACACAAATGTATTATTAATTCAAGGAAAAAACTCTGAAAATTTTTTAAATAATAATATTAAAAAATCAAATACCAATAACATTATTAACGACAATATTAATAATAAAAATACTATTGGTTGTGATGAAGTTGGAGTTGGAGATTATTTTGGTGGAATAATTTGCTGTGCAGCATTTATAGAAAAAAAAAATGAAGTAAAAATTAAATCATTCGGTGTTAAGGACTCAAAATTAATAAAAGATGATAAAATTATGGAAATATATACAAAATTAATAAATAGCAATTTAATAAATTTTTCAATTTCTTCTTGCGATCCTGAAAAATATAATAAATTAAATAAAATTTATAATAACACACATATAATCAAAGCAATTCTTCACAATGATTGTTTAATTAATTTATTAAATAATGAGAATATCAAAAATCAATATATCATAATGGATCAATTTGTCGATGAAAAAATATATTATTCGTATTTTAAAAAAACTAACGAAAAAAAAATTATACATATTGATAAATTTGTAACAAAAGCTGAAAGTAAATATGTTGCAGTAGCGGCAGCAAGTATTATTGCAAGAGCATATTTTTTATTACAAATAAAAAATATAGAAACCAAATTAAAATGCAAAATACCGCTTGGAAGTTCGAATAGCGATATTTTAGTAGTAGCAAATAATATTTATAAAAACGGTGGTTTAGAAAGTTTAAAAAAATTTGTTAAAATTGATTTTAAAACAACAAAAAATATAATTAATAATAACTATGACAATAAAAAAAAATAATTACTTTTATATTTTAATTACTTCTTTAGTATTTACATTTATATCTTTTCCATTTAAAAATAATAATGTAAATTCTAATGATATTACTTTAAATTCTTTAATAACTGAAGATATTGTTTGTGAAGATATTGTTTGTGAGTTAACATGAGATACCGCGGATAATATCGGAAGTATCACGTATAAATCTGGAAATGGTATATTGATAATTCCAGAAAAAGTTACATTAATTGATCATAGTGTAATTAATATTAAAAATATACCAAGTAGTGCTTTTCAAGGAGCAAATATTACTTGAGCGTATTTACCAACATCATTATTAACAATAAACACAAAAGCATTTGAAAATTGTGTTAATCTCACTAATGTAAATTTTTATAGTGCGAGCGTTAATACTATTAATAGTATTAGCGATGAAGTATTTTCTGGATGCACAAATTTAGTTGATGTAGATTTTTCTAATTTGACTAATGTAACAATCATTAATAAAAAATTATTTAAAAATTGTGTTAATTTAACAAATGTATCTTTCCCGAATTCATTAAACACAATAGATGATTATTCGTTTGAAGGATGCGAAAAAATAGATAATATTAATTTATCTAACACTGTACTAGTACGAATTGGTGAAAGTGCTTTTGAAGGATGCGAAGCATTAGTTACAATGTATTTACCAACAAACACTTTCGAAGAATTTAAAAAAAATTCATTTAAAA
>JAITHU010000008.1 GCA_031279765.1 Mycoplasmataceae bacterium | reverse complement strand
TTTCAATTTTAATTTTTCTTATTGTATCGTTAATAGCATTTTTAGATCCTGATGGTCCAAATGCTGATTTTGCTGAATTTTGAAATTTTTTAGAAAGAAAACCTGGTAATTTTAATTTTAATGCATCGTATTTCTTTGTTGCAACAACGTGTGTAGTTGCTTTTTCTACAGCGGTTTTTTTTCATTTTTTTTTATTAATTACTAATTACATACGATATTCTCGTATTGAAAATTATTATGGATATCAAATTATTCCTAATGATGAAATGTTAATTTCTAAAAAAACAAAAAACCGTCGTAACTTATTTATTTTTTTAATATTATGTGGACTTGTATTTTACGTAGGTTATGTTTTGTATAAAATAATTAAAAAAAAGAAAACAGCTACCATTTCGGTAAAATAATATATTAGCACAGTAATTGCTCATTATAATTTAGTTATATGGGTCAAATTATTGAAGGAATCGATTTACGTCCAGGAAACGCATACATTAGGAACGGTAACATATACCGTGTTATAGAAAATAGTTTTATGAAAACCGCTCAATCGAAAGGTATCGTTAAGTGCAAAGTTAAAAATTTAAGAACAGGCGCAATTACAATTGAGGTATTGACAGATGCTAAAGTTGAAAAAGCGGATCTTAATTCAATTATTATGACATTTTCATATATTGATGGTGAAAATTATGTTTTCATTGATAGCACTACTTTTGAAACTGTAGAAATATCTAAATCGCGTTTAGGAAAAGAAGCAAAATATATAACTGATGGTTTAGAAGTAAGAATTTTAAAATATGGTGAAGAGGTTTTAGACATAATTTTACCTGATCAAGTTGTTGTTTTGCTAGTTGATGCTGAAGAGGCAGTTAGAGGAAACACAGCTTCTGGTTCTGCAATGAAAAAAGCATGAACAGAAAACGGTTACGAAGTAACTGTACCTCAATTTATTAAAAAAGGTGAAAAAATTCTAATTTCCACTAGCACTGATGAATATGTAGGACGCGCAAAGGATGAATAATTTATATAAAATAAATTATGGAAAAAAATAAAAAAAAGGTAATTGTTGCTGAAAAACAGCAATGAAAAAAACGTACAGAATTAATTGAATATATTTATTCTACGTTAATAAAAAATTCATCATTAAGCGAAATTAAAAAAGATGCATTTAATTCTAATCTATTCGACGCATACCAATTAAAAATTATTGAATATTACGCTGATAACAAAAAAAAAATTATAAATTTAATTTCGGAAAAATTAGAATCTACATGAACATGAGAAAGAATAAATATTGTTGAACAAGCTATTCTAATAACTGCAATTGCTGAATCAAAAGTAACAAATATCGAAAAAAATATCATAATCGACCAAGCAATTATTTCTGCGAAACATTATTCAGAAGAAAAATCTATAAAATATCTTAATGCTATATTGGATAAGATTTTATAATAAAATAATAATATGGAAAACAATTTAAAAAATAAGCACGAAAATATGTTGTGGTATATTTTTTTATTTTCAAATGTATCGATTTTGTTTGGCATTGTAATTAGTTGGATTATTACCATTAGAACAGAAGGGATCAATAATTATTACATTTTATTAATATTTAATTTAATATCAATTATTCTTTCTGCAATATTTTATTTTTTTGAAACAAAAGAATTTGTTATTAAAAAATTCCATGTAAAAGAAAAATGATTTAAATATTTTATATTATCTTGCGTTGTTTATGTGTTTGCTTTGTTGTTTAGTTTTATATTTCAATGAATAATGACGATTCTTTTGCCATCCACTAATTATTTTATCGAACCAAATGTTTTTTTTTCAATTGAATTTTCTATCACAATGTTAATTACCTTAGTTGATATTGTATTAGTTACTATTGTTAGAGTAAACATTGCAAAAGAAATATTTTTGCGCAATCGTGGAAAAACCGAGAATGATACAAACAAAACAGAAGAGAATGTTGATGATTCCTTAAAAATAAAAGGAAATGAAACTAATAAATAAAAAATTTTTTATCATTACTTTAGGGTGCCGTGTTAATATTTTAGAATCTAACAATATTATTGAAGAATTAACAAAAAAAGGTGCGATACATACTACTAATATTAATCTAGCGAATTTTTGCATAATCAATACATGTTGCGTAACAAATAATGCTGATAAAAAATCAAAATTAGAAATACAATATGCGTGTAATAAAAAAAATATTAAACTAGTCGTTGTTATTGGTTGTTATAGTCAATTAAATCATGCATTAATCACTAATAAAAAAGTTGGAATTATTTTGGGAACTAAATTTAAAACTAAATTAGCAAAAATAATTAATAAATGAAAAGTTAATAAAAAAATTATATTAATTGAAGATGTTAAGAAGAACCAAAAATTTGAAGATTATTCCATAACAAAATTCAATAACCACACTAGGGCGTTCTTAAAAATTCAAGACGGGTGCAATTACGATTGTAGCTATTGTTTAATACCGCAATCGCGTGGTTCGCAACGTTCGATGAAATTTGAAAAAGTTATTTTTTCTATTAAAAAATTAATTAATAATAATTTTAAGGAAATAATATTAACAGGTGTTAATACCGCCGGATATAACGATGGTGTTCATGATTTTTATGATCTGTTATTAGCAATAGATAGAATTCGTGGTGATTTTAGAATTCGTATATCATCGCTTGAACCTTTTCAAATTACTAATAAAATAATAGATTTATTAACAAAAAATAAGCGGAGATGAGTTCAGTCGTTTCATATTTGTTTGCAATCAACAAGTGATAAAATTTTAAAAAGTATGCGTAGAAGATACACATTCAATAAATTTAAAAAATTATGCGAATATATTAAAAAAAAATCTCCACTCGCATCTATTACAACAGATTATATTGTTGGATACCCTAGTGAAACGTTAAAAGAATTCAATAATTCTATTGAAAAAATAAAAAAATTAAAACTAGCAAATATGCATATTTTTAGATATTCAAAAAGAAAAAATACAGTTGCCGAAAAAATAACAGATATTGTTGGAGATGCAGAAAGAAAAAGACGTTTTGAAATTATTAATAATTTAAATATTGAAATGAAGAATAATTATTTTAAAAAATTTATCAACAAAAGAATCTCTATTTTATTTGAAAATTCATCTGATTCATCTGTTCAAATAGGACATTCTAATTATTTTTTTACAGTTAAAGTTATTTCAAACATAAATATGCAAAATATATTAAAAGAAGTAATTATTACAAAAATACAAAATAATGAATTATATGGAATAATATAATTTAAGCATGAAAATTCTATCGGTAAATAAAAAAATAAATTTAAATTATCAAATAATCGATTCATATGAAGCTGGCTTATCATTGCGTGGAACAGAAGTAAAATCAATTATGTTAGGAAATTTTTCCATCGAAGAATCATTTGCACATATTGACAAAAAAAATGAGATTTATATTTTTAATATGTACATTGCACCTTTTTTTTGCGATTGCAATAAAGAAAAATATATTTCCACCAGAAAACGCAAACTTTTATTACACAAAAAAGAAATAATGAAAATAAATATTATTTTAAAAAAAAATAGAAGGGTTTTGATTCCTACGTAAATATATTTTAAAAATGGTGTAATTAAAAAAGAAATCGCTTTATGCAAAAGCAAAAAAAAGTTTGATCATAGAGAAGAAATAAAAATACGCGACATGAATAAAGAAAAAAAGAGATTTATTAATTAATTTCTAAATCTATTAATTGCAATTCGTTATTTTTTTTACATATTGTTGCTATAAAGTATTTATTTTGCAACAGAAAATCACTAATTTTTTTGTAAATATTCGGAAAAACTATTGCATTATTGCTTCCAGTTTCATCTTCGAATTTAATACTAGCCATTAAAAAACCATTTTTTGTTTTAATTTCACGTACGTTGTTAATTAAAACAAATAATTTTAATTTGTTATTTTCTTTTAAATTTCGTAATTCAATAATTTTATGAAAATTATTTATTTTTTTATCATTTTTAACTTTAATTATTGGATGTTCTAAAAACGAAAAGCCAAGTAACAAATTTTGTTCTTCATGCAAGCTTTTTTTCATTTCTTCTGTTTCGTTTATTTGAATTAAATTTGGTTTTATTAACATTTCACCAGTTTTTAATGTCGTTTTTGATTTTGAATAAATTTCATTAATGTTTTTTAACAAGAAGCTTCGTGTTTTGTCGTTTAATATTTCATCAAATGCACCAATTTTTATTAGTAATTCAATTGTTTTGACACTAATTCCATTTTTAGAAAGGAAAGCAATCGTTTCCAACCAATTAGTAAATTTTTTACCAAATGATCTACGTGTACTTAAAAGTTTTTTTATTGTTTCGTAGCCAATTCCTTTTACAACACTAAAACCAAATAATATTTTATTATCAAATATTTCGAAATTAAAATTTGAATTATTAATGGATGGTTGCAAAAAAGATATATCATATTCTTTTGCTTCATTTATATATTCGGAAATTTTTTCATTATTTCCATCGTTAGAAGATAATATTTCCGTAAAAAATTCCATAGGATATTTGCATTTTAGATATGCCATTCAATAACTAATATATGCATATGCAATCGAATGAGCGTGATTAAAACCATAACTTGCAAATTGTTTGATATAATTAAAAATTTTTTCTATATATTCAGCTTTGTACCCATTTTTTTTGGCTTTTTCTTTGAAATTTTCTTCTACTAACGATAATTTTGATGAATCTTTCTTTGAAATTATTCTTCTGAAGATGTCTGCTTCCCCAACACTAAAACTAGTAATTTTTTTAATAATATCAATTAATTGTTCTTGATAAATAATTATTCCAGATGTTGGTTTTAATATTTTTTCAAACATTTCATCGAAATACTCAATGCTTTTCGGTTCTTCTCTATTTTTTAGAAATTCGACAATTAATTTTTGTGGGCCAGGTCGAAATAGTGCAGATGTAATACTAATATCTTCGATATTTTTTGGTTTTATTTTTTTTATTAAATTTGTCATACCTGGTGATTCTAATTGAAAAATTCCTAATGTTTTACCGTTAGAAAGATTTTTAAATACATTTTCATCG
>JAITHU010000020.1 GCA_031279765.1 Mycoplasmataceae bacterium | reverse complement strand
CGTTTAATGGGAATGGTTTCAATTTCTGATTGAATATTGTTTTTCGCTGGTGCTCTTGTTGTTACACTTATAATTCTTTTCGGTGTTAAATTACCAGGTGATGATAATGGTGGTACGCAAAACATTACTAGTATGTTAATAAAACTAGTAATTGTCGGCGGTATTTTATTGCCATGATCAGCTTTTTGTTTTATTCAAAATAAATCGCAAGGTAAATTACGTACACGTTTTTTTCGTTTTTTGCGTAATTTTTTTAAAAATAAAGTTATAACAGGTGCAAAAATTAAACAAATCTATAACGTAAAAGATATTAATCAAAATCACATTGCGTATCGAGGACAATTAGGTGTTACATCTTTTGCATCAATTTATCGTTTAAACGGTTTTAATCCTTTTCTTTTGCAAGCTTCCGCGCAAGATGAAGCAATTTTTTCATTGCAAAAAATGTTCGAAGTAAAATTCCGTTTTAAAATAATTTCATGCCAAATTTCTTATAAGTTGCCTAGGAAAAAATTTCTTAACACGTTTGATCACCCAGGAATTAATTTTGCAAAAAATTCTTATGTAAAAAAAATTGATTCAATTAACAAATCCACCGATATTAAAGAACAAGGTTATTTTGTTGTTATTGAATCTGATGCAGTAGAAAAAAATGAGCGTAATGCAAACATGCTTGCTGCTGCTGCCGCTAACGCGCATCTTTTTCTTCGCTCAGCCGATAGTCATGAAATGAATGAAGTAATGAATATTTTTTGATTTGATTCGTTTAATGCTAGTACTCCTAATCAAATAGGAATTAAACGTATGGTTGTAAATGATGAAAATGTGCAAATTACTAAAACTAACGGAACAAGAGAATATATATCTGTTGTTTCTTATTCTTCTCTTCCTGAAAATGCAACTCCGTTATGGCTAACTGATTTATTTAATTCTGATTTATATACATTTCTTATTGATATTAATGACGTTCCGCCGCAAGATGGTGTACGTTTGATGGAAGAAATGGGTAATACTGTTGATAGTCTTGTACAAACAAAATGATTTAGAAAAAGAGCAACCGATAACGATCGTTTGCGTGTTGAACACGTTAAAGAAGAAATCGATATTTTAAATCAACAATTGGTTAGTAGTTCTATTTCAATGAAACAAGTTGTTTTCTATATGATTTTTAGAGGTTTTAGTCGTAAACAAATTAGAAGACAAATTGCGGATTTTAAAGCGAAATTATATTCTTATAATACTGGTTGACAATTTTTTGATTGTAAATATTTGCAATACGATGCATTAGTGAGTACAAGAATTAACGATATTCCTAATTTACAATATATTCAAAAAACTCATAATTCAGGTGCAACAAGTATGGTTAAATCAATGTCATCTATTATTACTTCTGGTTCAACAACGTATGCTACATCAAGTTTGATTAATAAATTACCAATAGTAAAGGATATTGATCATTATTTGCTTTCTACTGCTCTTGGTCTAGGTTTTCCATTTATTGAAAGAATTGATGATTCTGACGAAAACGCTTGATTAAAAGGTTTTGATATTTCTTCCTTGGATTTAATTCCAATTATGAATAACTATTGAAAAGTTAATGAAATGTATAACTCATTTAATCGTTTTTATCAAGGACGTAATGGATCTGGTAAATCTTGAACAGCAAATCTTGATATGGTAGAAGATCGTTTAGATGATCGTTTTATTATTAGTATCGACCCAAAACCGGAACGTGTTATTTTAACAAAAAATTTAGGTGGTGAAAATATTTATATCGGTGATCAAAGAACTTCTACGGACTGTATAAATATTTTTGATGTTCTTGTTGTACCAACTGATGATAATGCTGGTAATTCAAATCCGCTTTCTTCGCAATACCAAGCGAATTTATTAAGTATTTCTATTTTATTATCTTTAAATACGGAAAATCCAGATGATAAAATAATTCTTTCGTGTTTTAATGATGTTCAGCAACATGTGTATGAAACTATTCATGGTTTTAATTTTGATACAGATTTTGATAATATTTCAAGAAATAGTATGCCAATTATGAAAGAGTTTTACGATGAGGTTATTGCACGTATTCCTCAACAAAAGGATGAAATATATTTTAACGCATATGAAAAATTATCTATTTTATTGAAAGAACATGCGGTTGGTATTTCATCATCACTTTTTAATCGTTATACGAATATAGAATGATCGAAAAATAAAATGTGAAATTTTATTGTTAAAGAAATTGCTCTTAATTACGGAAATAAAAATATTTTAGCATGTTGAATTATTAATATAATTCGTGTTGCTACAGCATTTATGATCGCTGGCAAGAGAGTTGTTTTATATATTGATGAGTTGCACTTAATTCACAATATTAATGGTGTATTACAACGTCTTGATGAATTTGCTCGTATTGATCGTTCGTTTAAATCCGCATTGTGTTTAATTAACCAAAACTTTAATTCAATTCGTTCTGGAGCGGATTTAAAAAAGAAAGAATATTACGAATCTATTTTTACAATGTCACAATATAATTTATTTTTTACAACTGGCGAAGAAGATGTGCAATTTTTAGTTGAAATGCTTTCTGGTTCTGGACAACCACTTTCTGAAACAGAACGTCGTTTTATGACGCAAGCCGGTAGAGGAAAAGCGTTATTATTAATGACTGCCTTTGATCGTTATCAAGTACAATTTGATGTTGATTATTGAAAAATTTTATGAGAACAAGATTTAGAACCTTTTTGAATTAGAAGTGGTATTGTTCACGCTGATAGCGTTAGTAATCCTCAAAACATTGCAAATATTGACAAAAAAAATGGTTATTTTTCAGAACAACAAATTGAATTAAAACCAACTTTTGAAAAAACATCTCCTCAAATAATTCAACAGCAAAAAATTTCTCAATTAACACCGTTACAATCTAATAAAAAATTTCCAACTATTAATCAATATTCAAAACAACCACTACCTCAACCTCAACAAGCTCAACCACTACCTCAACCTCAACAAGCTCAACCACTACCTCAACCTCAACAAGCTCAACCACTACCTCAACCTCAACAATATTTAACAAGAGATAATGTTAATGTTACTTGAACCGCGAAGCCCGCAGGCAATCTAAATAATACATTTGTTCCAGAAGTAAAAAAAATACCATCTGTTTCTCTTTCTTCACAATGAGCGTCAGTTGCTCATCATCAAACGCAACAAACTTTGGTTAATGAAATGAAAGAAGAAGAAAAAACTAATTTTTTTAAAAAAAAGGAAATGAAACACTAATAGAAAATGAGCTTATTTAAAATAAATAAAAATGATAAAATATCGTTTACAAAAATAATTTTTTATATTTTAATGGTTATCCCTTTTTTTCCGATAACAATTGGAGTTCTTTTTTCAGTGTTATTGGCACGTTTATTTTTCTTTTTAGGAACATTAATTTATGTTGATATTTATTTATCTAAATATTTTCGTGAATTATTCGAATATTTAATATTATTTCTCGGAATTATTCTATGTATATTTTGCTTTTTAATTTTCAATTTTTTTGGTTGATTACCAGAACACATGACAACTTCTTCACTTATAGATGATTTCATAACATTTTGCAAAAATGGTGATTTTTCTAACCCAATTGATCTAGTTTTAAAAATTTTAAAAATTCTTGGTTTTATTATTATTTCTTCGTTTTTTTTATCTGCTGCATTAATCATTTTATTTAGAATTTTATTTTTTAAACGTATCACTACTATCAACGATAAAGATGAAAAAATAAGAATTGATGCATTAGAACAAAAACAAATTTATTCACCACCTAGGAGAACGATTTACAAGTTTATTTCCTCGTTAATAAGTTGACGTTTTATTCAAAAAACACGTCATTTAAAAAAAGTTGCTGATGCACGGGAAAAGAATTTACCATTACTTTCTAAAGGTTCAATTGTTAATAAAGCAGATTATGTTATTTTTCCAAAACGTGCTTGACATAAACACGCTTTATTTGTCGGTAGTCCAAAAACAGGAAAAACAACAGATCAATTAAATTGAGTTTTATCAGCTGTATACAATAATTGTCCAGTTATTTATTTTGATTCAAAAAACGATCAAAAAATTGCTGATTCTTTAGCACAAATAGCAAAAAAATTTAAAAAACAATTTGTTATTTGAGATGCAAATTCAAGTGTTAGTAGTGTATATAATCCATTTGCTAAAAAGAATGTTGATGAAATAACAGATTCATTATTATATGCTTTATCATATGAAGAAAGTGGAGATACATCTTCAAGAGAATCTAACAAGATGTATCTTGTTATATATTTTTTAATTAATTTTATTCTTACCATCGGAGAAAAAATTTCTTTAAAAAATTTAGTTAGATGATCAACATATAATTTCCTTAATGAACATGTTTCAAAATTACGTGAAACACTTAACGAAATCGATAACGAAGAAAAACGTTTTGCACTAGAGTATTGACTAAATCAATTTTCAACGATCGATCCAATGTTATTCAATAAAGTAAATGAAGACTTATCGATTGTTACTATTGAAAGTAAAAATGCCGTTTCTGCTAATGGTGGTTTTACAGTAAAAGATATTCTTGCTGAAAATAAAAATAATGTAATTATTCTTTTTAGACTTAGTCAAAACTTTAATACTCATCGTCCTGATTTTGTTCCTAAATTATTATTTTGTGATTTAATAAATTTTGCAGTATTCAACGATATAGAACGAGCAAAAAATAAAAATATTACATTGGTTTGTATCCATGGCTTGGTAGAATTTATTTCATCATTAGAAACAGGAAGACAAACGATTATTGATTTAGGAACTAAAGGATATTCTTTTGGTTTTGATATTGAAAATGTTCGTTTCACAGAAAAAAAGATTGTTGGTATTGTTGATATGCTTTTTTCTATTTGCAAAACACAATTTATTCATCGTAATGTAGATCCACAAATTCAAGAATATTTTCTAAAATATTCCGAAGACGCAAGATTAGTTTTCCCTAAATTTCAATATCTTGAAATTAAATCTAAATTTGCAAAAATTTCTTCTCAAGAGCATAATGAAGCATCTAACGCTCAAATTGCTGAAAGAAAAAAAGCATTAGTTTCGCAATTTTCTACTCTTGTACCGGGAACAGCTATTTTTAAAACTATTTATTATTCATCACGTGGTTCTATGAACATTGATGTACAAGAAGATATTGTTTACAATACACCAATCGAAATTAGAAAATTCGCTAATGCTATCGCTTCTATTAGTGATTCTAATCCTTACGCAAGCGAGTTAGATGCGAAAGAAAAGAGAAAAATACCTAATAGCGTTTCTAATAACGTAAACACAATTGGTACAACTAATAATAATGTAGGAACAAATAACTATGATGATTCGGATGAAGAAATATATATTATTGGTGGTGATGAAGAACAAAATGCGGCACCGATATATATACCAGATGTTGATAATCCACAAAAAATTAGTAATTTACCAACAGTTAAAAAGAAAAAATAATTATGTCTAAAAAGAAAAAAGCAATAAGACAACGCAATTTTGTAGATACGCATAAATATTTAAAACCACGTTATATACCTAATTTTTGTTGGAATAGTGATTACTATACAAAAGAAAATTGAAGTAGATTAATAGCGTATTCATGTTGAATTTTAACGG
>JAITHU010000035.1 GCA_031279765.1 Mycoplasmataceae bacterium | reverse complement strand
TACCAAAAAGATGATACAACAAAAACAACATTGAATAGTTCTGATTTTTCACAAGTTGCTACAAATGTTGTTAAATGAAAATCTACTATTCCTGAGGAACGTGTTGATTTTGATAAAAGCAGTACCCTAATGGAAATCGCGAGAAAAAAAGATGCAGGTGAACTATCAGAAGAAACTCCATACTTAATAAAAGCTGGTGAAGAAGATGACATTTTTTCTGGTTTGCAATTTCCGAGTTTTTATTCTAATAATACTATAGTAAATGATGATGGTAAAGAAGTAGTTAGTAATAATTTCCACGTTAACCAAAGTTTTGCAGCGGAGGTTATCGATTGCAATAACTCTTTAAATGATTTATGAATTAAATTTCGTTGAGTTATCATTGATGATTTTAATGATGAAGTAAGCGAAGTTGTGTGCGGGCAAGAAGCTTCTACTCCTTTTAAATTTTCGCTTTCTTCGATAGAAAATAATTTTGTTGAATTAACGTATAAAGTTTCTCAAGATTTTATGGATAATTTATTTCTAGCATCTACAATGGCAGTTTCGTTATTTGCTGCTAAGTGTTATAATGATGTTAGTTTTGCTGAAACTAGTGGTGAATTAGCTAGTAATTTGCATAAGCAATTCGTTTGAGAAATTGCTTGAATTTGTGTAGATTCAACAGTAGCAGCTACTTCGATTGTATTAGCTGCAATTAATATGTGTAGTTTCGCAGCAACATTAGGATTTGGTGTAGTTTTCTTTATATATGCAACAACACTTACGTTACAAGCTGGAGTTGCTGTCACAACCGCAGCTCTTCGTGCTAAAAATGCTTTTTTAAAAGCAGATTGTTTTGATGATATTCAAAAACTTGATGCTGTATTTAAAGAATATCCAAGAATTTCGATATATGATGATTTTGTTGCTCAAAATCCTAATAGAGTTATTTTAGATGATATTGAAACATTAAATAATCCAGCTTCTAATATTTTAAGACTTCAAGAATTGATGGATATTTATTTACCGTATAACGAATCTGGTATGTATGATGAAATTGTTCCTGTTTTCAACAAAATGTTATCGTTAGATTTTAAAACAGAATATTTTAGAGAATTTTCTGAACAAGTTAAACAATACGATACCGGTTGTTCCGATTTCGCTAAACAATTAGATCCAAAAACAGATATTCAAAAAGAAATTAACGATTCTTACTTATCTATTACTGGTTATATTGGTATAGCACTGACAACTATTGCATTTTTTGCCGCACCAGTTTGATCGGCTATAGGTCCAACTTTAAGTGTTGTTCAAAATGCTTTAACAAATTTACTTTCTGTTGTAAAATCTATTCTTAGTATTGTTGAAAAAGTGCTTTGTTTGATTTCTAGAGCATTTATCGCTTTGTCAACTGCAATCACCGTTCTTTCTGGTGTCTTTACTTCTCTTTCTAAGGGATTTATCGTTTTATATACATGAGCATTTAATGGGGTTGCAAAAATTGTTGCAGCAATAACTTTTTTACAAAAGTCAGCAGCTTCGTTATTTCCTATTAGTACTCCTATAAACCCCGCTATTACTTTACTTGTTACAGCTATTGGTGTTGCGTCTACTTTTTCTCAATGAATTGTTGGAAAACTAGATGCCATCCCAGGAACATATTAAAAAAAAATTTTTGTATAATATAAATTATGAAAAAAAAAAAAGTAAATAAAAAAAATATCATTTTGCTTAGCGGATTAACGATTGGTACAACCGCTACTTTAAGCGTTTATTTTATTGTTAAAACTTTTGGTAATCCTTTCGGAGGAGGAGGAAGCGGAGCAATTACTCCACCTAAAGTTGTTAGTTTGCAACAACCATCAGTTTATTGCCCGATTTATAAATTGACGTTTGATCAATATGTGAATTTAAGTGAACCTTTAATAACAAATAAATCTGATGATAGTGTTGTTTTTGGTGTTAATTTTTCGTTTTCAATAGAAACATCAACTATTTCGCTAATTAATGATGACGATTTACTTCGTATAGTTAATAAAGAAGTAAAATTAAATCTCAAAGCAAAAAATTCTGTTGGTTGAAACGTTGATACTGATTTTTCGTTTACTTTTGCTATTGATTCTACATCATTTTCATCGTTTTATTCGTTTAATAACGTTAATTTACCGAAAAATATTTGAGATAAAACAATTCCTTCTATTCCTATTTCATTAAGTGGTGCTGGGGCATCAAGCGAATTTGCTATCGAAGATATTACTGATGTAGAAGGTGTTGAATACGAATCAACATATAGTTACCCTATTAATCAATCTATTTCTTCTGGAAATAGAAAAAGTTTTGATGATTATTTTTCATCATTCTTAACAGCAGCTACTTTTTTTAACAATCAACAAGCAGAAACTTTTTATAAATATCCATTAGGTAATTTTGATTGATACAATAATTCTTCGACAGATTTTGCTACATTGAAATTAAATACACAATTTAATATTATAAATCAGGCATCATTTTTGTCATTATTTGGTTCTAACCACTTTGTCAATTTAGTAAATTTGAAAAATTATTATAATTCTTTTTTTGAACAAGTTCATCAAAATATTTCGATTAATTTTAAGAATATTGGTGATGTTCCTTTATCGTTCGGAACACCAGATATTTCCGATAGTAGTGAACAATATTGATCAAATACTAAAAAGTTATTTTTATTTAATAAAGATTTTTTTTCATCATTTAGTGATTTTTGAACGTGGATTGGTGATATTGGATTTTCGACATATACTGATTATAAAGACATTTTTTTTGGTGAAGATTCTGAAAATAAATTAGAAGTGAATGTTGATTTGTGTAGCGATGATTTCGATATGTTAGGAGGACGAACGAAAGATATTCCAGCGTTTTTTTCATACAATAATAGTCAATTAACGAATTCGTTACAAATAAATAATTCTTTAACTGATGTAGAAAATATTTTAGATAACGTTGATTACGAAAAAGAATTTAAATTTAATTATGAATTACCTAGCGTTATAAATGATTTATCAATTCCTACTGTATGAAATGTTATAGATAACGAAGGCACGATTATTGATACGCAAAAGCGTTTCATAAAATTGAGAGGTAATATGACATATGCTTCTGCTAGTGGAGAATCATATCTTTATACACATTTTAATTATCCTATTATTGGTACCGAAAATAATTTTATGAATTCATTTGATGTTGGTTTTTCTTGAACTGAGGGAAGTTTCTTTGCAAAACAATATCGCCAATTAAATTGACCATTTTATTCAAAAAATATTTTAGATAGTACTTTTTCTGAAGTTAGTTTATTTCCTTTAGGTGGTTTTGAATATTATTATTCCGCTTTTAGAAGTGAGTAATTATTTTTTGTTTAAAGTTTAGAAACTAAAACAATTTTATTTTTACTATTTTTTAATATATATGATTTATTTTTCGCTATCTTTCCGTCAATTATTTCTTTTGCAAGAATATTTTCGATGTGTTTTTGAATGTATCTTTTTATTGGTCTTGCACCATAATTAGTTTCATATGAATCGTCAATAATTTTTTCACTTAACGAATCATCGAATGAGATATCAATATCTTTTTCTAATAAACGTTTTGAAAGATTGCTTAATAAATTCTTAACAATTTCACCAAGTATTTTTTTATTTAATGCATTAAAAATTATTATTTCATCAATTCGATTTATAAATTCTGGACGAAGATATTTTTTTATTTCTAATAATGCTTGTTCTTTTTTTCCATCTAATATTTCTTGACTACCAATATTACTTGTCATAATTATTATTGTATTTTTAAAATTAATTAATTTCCCTTGAGAATCTTTTAATTGTCCATCATCGAGTACTTGCAACAATATATCTAGAATATCAGGGTGTGCTTTTTCTATTTCATCAAATAATAGAACCGCATATGGTTGTCTACGAATTGCTTCGGTAAGCGCGCCAGCTTGATCAAAACCTATATACCCTGGTGGAGCACCAATCATTTTAGATATTGAATGTTTTTCCATATATTCGCTCATATCAAAACGGATTAAAGATTTTTCGTTATCAAATAATTCCAAAGCAAGCGCTTTTGCGAGTTCTGTTTTTCCTACACCAGTTGGACCGATAAATAAAAACGATCCAAGAGGACGATTAGGATCATTTATTCCGGCACGACTACGAATAACAGCATTCGCAACAACATTAACCGCATCTTCTTGACCATGTACTCGCTCCATTAAACGTTCGTTTAATGTAAGTAATTTATTTTTTTCCGATTCTATTAATTTATTTAAAGGTATTCCTGTGCTTTTTGAAATGATTTCAGCGATCTCAGTTTCAGAAACGGTATCTACAACTAGTCTATTTTCACTTATTTTTTTTTCCAATTCATCAATGTTATTTTGCAATGTTGGTATGGTTACATATAATAATTTTGAAGCATCTTCAAATTTACCTTCCATTTGTAAACGATCGACTTTTTGTTTTGAAGAATCTAATTCTTTTTTGTATTCGATAAGTTTTTCATGTTCTTTTTTTTGATATTCTCAATTTTTTTTAACATTTTGTTGTTGTGTTTTTAATTCGGAAATTTCTTCCGCAAGAACATTTAATTTTTTGATTGATTTTTCATCGTTCTCTCTTGTTAAAGAAGCACGCTCTGTTTCTTTGTGAATTAATTCGCGATTAATTTTGTCTAATTCTTCTGGAGCGGAATGCAATTCTGTTTTAATTTTTGCTGCTGCTTCATCAATTAAGTCAATAGCTTTATCAGGCAAAAAACGATCAGAAATGTAACGATTAGATAAATTAACAGCGGCAATTAATGCGTTATCATTAATTTTAACTTTATGAAATAATTCTCATCGTTCTTTCAAACCACGTAAAATGGTAATTGTTTCTTGAATGCTAGGTTCTTTTACAATAATTTTTTGCATTCTTCTTTCTAATGCGCCATCTTTTTCGATATATTGACGATACTCATTAAGAGTAGTTGCACCAATAATTTTTATATCACCACGTGCCATCATTGGTTTGAAGATGTTTGCAGCATCCATCGCTCCGTGTGTTTTTCCTGCACCTACTAGTTGATGTATTTCATCAATAAATAAAATAATATTACCATCTGAATTTTTTACTTGTTCAATAACTGCATGCAATCGTTGTTCGAATTGTCCTTGGAACGATGCACCGGCAATTAAAGAAGATAGTGATAATTCATAAACTACCTTATCTAATAGATTATCTGGTACATCTTTATTTATTATTCTTTGCACAAAACCCTCAACGATTGCTGTTTTTCCAACACCAGGTTCACCAATTAATACGGGGTTATTTTTTGTTTTTCTTACAATAATTTCAATTAAACGTTTTATTTCATCATCTCTTCCAATTATTGGATCAATTTTATTTTCTAACGCTTCTTTATTTAAATTTCTTCCGAAACTTTCTAATGGATTTTCTAAATCATCATCTTTTTTGAAACTCATTTTCATAACTAAAAAAATTATAACAAAAAATTAGCAATCAAATACAAAGAGTGCTAAACTACAATAAATATTTTATTGAAAATAAAAAAAATATAATTGTTTATATGGAACAAACGTTAGCACTAAAAATTAGACCAAAAAAAATTAGCGATATCATTGGCCAAAAACATATTTTGAATAGCGATTCTATTGTTCAAAAAATGATTAAAAATAATAAATTATATTCATTAATTTTTTTTGGACCACCAGGAATAGGAAAAACATCGTTAGCAATTGTATTAGCAAACGAATTAAAGAAGAAGTTTAGCGTTTTTAATTGCTCATTTGAAAAAAAGGAACAATTAGTTAAAATTATTGACGAAGCAAAAAAAAATAATGATGGTTTCGTTATTATTGTAGAAGAAATTCATCGTTTAAATCGTGACAAACAAGATATTTTACTTAGCTTTCTTGAAGAAGGTACTTTTTGTATTTTTGCAACAACTACAGAAAATCCATATTTTGTGGTAAATCCAGCTGTTCGAAGTAGATGTCAAATAGTTGAATTAAAACCACTTCAATCTAATGAAATATTAATTGGTGTAAAAAATATTATTGAAAAAAACAAATTATCAATTGATGTGAATGAAGAAATTTTAAAAATAATTATTGGAAAAACAAACGGTGATATGCGTAGTGTTATTAACATTCTTGATATTTTTATTAATTTATATAAAAACGTGAAAATCACTAACGAAATACTAGAAAATGTTTTGCAACAATCTTACATTACTTCTGGTGGTTTTGGAGATGAATATCATGATTTGAAATCCGCGTTTCATAAATCAATTCGTGGTAGTGATATTGATGCGGCAATTTATTATTTAGCAAGATTATTAGCGGTTGGTGATATTGGTTCTATATCACGTCGTTTGATTTCTTTAGCATATGAGGATATCGGTTTAGCAAATCCTCAATTATGTAGTCGCACAATTACCGCATGTGAGGCGGCACAAATGGTTGGTTTGCCAGAATGCAAACAAATATTTGCTACTATTGTTGTTGAATTATGTTTATCTCCGAAATCTAATTCCACATATAAAGCGATAGTTAATGCAATGAACGATGTTGAAAACGGAAAAGTTTTTCCTATTCCAAATCACATTAGAGATCAATCTTATTCTTCGGCGAAAAAATTAGGAAGATTTGGTTATAAGTATCCTCATGATTATAAAAATGCATATGTCGAACAACAATATTTACCTACCGAGATAATAAATAAAAAATATTATTCAAAAAATGATAATCAAATAGAAACTAAAATGAATGAGTATTTAGAAAAAATAAAAAAAAAATAAATTTTAATAACGATAATTTTTATCTTTTATTTCAATTTCATTATTTTCAACAAGTGCACGAACACGTTCGATTATTCTTTTCACAGAAATTCAATCGTTTGTATTAGAACTTAGTTTTTTTTGTAATTCTTTTAATGAATAATTTGAAGTAAAAAAAGTTGGTTTTTTATTTTGCATTCTATAATCAAGAATTGTTAAAATATATTCATCATAAAATCAGAAATTTTTATGATTTGCACCGAAATCATCTAAAAATAAAACATCACTTTTTTTAATATTATCAATTAATTCTTGATTTGCATTAAAGGTGTTAAAACCATTTTTTAATTTTAAAAGTAATTCTGTCATAAAAACAAAAGCAATTTTTTTTTCTTTTAACGCTAATGCATTAGCAAACGCAATACAAGAATAAGTTTTTCCGATGCCATTATCACCGTATATAAAAAATCCGTGCTGAAAATTGTTTTTTTCTATTAAAATTAAAAAATTTTTTAATAAAATACTTTTGTTCTTCGGTAATATTTTTGAAAAAAATTTTGTACTTAATTCGATTGATAGTAATTCGTTAGGAAAATCACGTAATATGTAGTTATTTTTTATTTTATCTATTTTGATATTTTTTGGGCAAACAACAAATGATGTGATTAGTTTATTATCATCATCACGTTTTAAACATGTGTGTAAATTATTTTTATTTATACATTGTTGACCTTGAATTGCTCTGCACAATTCATTTTCTTCAATAATTTCTTTAATAGTGAAATAGTGTTTTTTAAATTCCGCTTTTGTTAAATTTAATTGTGCTATTTCTGGATATTCAAGAAAATTTCAATCATATGTAATTTCATTTTTCTGTTCACTACTATTTTTTTTTTCTATATCAGACATTAGTTACTCCATTCGAGCATTTCGAGATTTTTATTTTCTTCATCATCGAATTTTATAGTAGTATTTTTGAACGTTAAATAATCATAAATTTCTTGTAACGAATTAAGATTCAGCGCATTAATAGTGCTAACCATTTTTAAAATATATTTTTCGTTTACTTTAGAAGTTTTAAATAAAGAAAAATCTACCATTAGATTAATAATATTATCTGGAATAAAATATTTGTTACGTAATGTGTTTATTAAATTTAGTTGTTTCTGCTCTAATGGTAATTTATTGATAGCGCGCAAGTATTGTTCGGAATTTAATATTTTATAGTCGTTAAATACATGTTGTATATCATCTTTTGAAAAATGTTTTGCAAACATTTTTGCATTTCTGTTTAAACGAATATTTTTTAAAACATTAACATTATTTGTTTTATCAACGAATTTTTTTAATTCGATTTGTAATAAATAAGAATCAATTTTATATGTTTCTCCCTTTTCTTTTACAATTGAATCATAAATGCATCGTGATATTTCTCTTATTGTCAAATCGTATGTTTTAAAATATGATTCGATAATAGATTTTGATGTGTCGTCAAATACAATAATATGTGGATAATCTTTAATTATTTTTTCATATAACTTATCAAAATTTTCATGTGATATGCTTTCTAAATCTTCTACATTACCAAAAACTTTTTCAAAAGTAGAAGAAATATTTATTGCATCAGCAGGAATTCTTTTAGTATTGTGAATATATTCAATTTCTTCATATTTTTTTTGTCCTATTTTTTTAAGTAATAGATGACGAAATTTTTGATTCGAAATAAATTCTTCGTATGATTTTGGACAATTTAATTGAAAATAATATGTAGAAGTATTTTCTTTTTCTATAACGAATGTCTTTATTAAATCAATTGCTTCTAATTTTTTTATTAGAATATCGAATAAATCAGTATCAATTTCTAGATATTTTAAAAATTCTATTAGATTGGTGCCAATATTACCGATTAGTCTTTGATGTTCATATTGACAAAGAAGATCTTTATATAAATGCGCAGCATCTCTACCAATGATTGGAGCGTAGTATTCGAATATACAATCTGACACCATATAATTATTAGAACCCTGTTTAATAACAAAGAAATTTTTTTTGAACATTTATTGAAAAATTTAAATAAATATATTAGATAATTTATTAATCTTTTTTAATTGAAAACAAACTAAAGATTACAATTACAATATAAACATTTTTTTTGATATATTTTAATTTTTCAAAAGAATATTTTTTTTTTATAAATCCTACATAAAATAATATCATTTTTTCGCTAGATAAAAAAGAAAAACGATAACTAAAATGTAGGATTTATAATTTTATTTTTTAAGCAAAAAAAACTATAGTAATTTTTGACATTTCTCACAAAAGTAAGTTCCTCTTCCGTTTATCTTACGGTAAACTATTTTTTTACGACAAATATTGCAAGGTTCGTTATTTCTTCCGTATACATTTAAATATTTTTGATAATTGCCTGTGTGATTAGCAGAAGACATATACGAAAAAATTGTTGTTCCTTTATATAGAATTGCTTTTTTAAATATAGATGTAGTGACACTAATAAAATTTTTAATATTTTTTATATCTAGTGCATTTGCTTTTGAAAATGGATTAATTTTACATGCAAACAAAATTTCATCCGCATATATATTACCTATTCCAGATATTTTTGTTTGATCAAGAATTATTGTTTTAATATTTTTTTTCGTATGTTTAAAAATATTTTTTAGATAATCAACATTAAATTTTTTTGATAACATTGCATCTGGACCCATTGATTTAATGCTATAAAAATCGTTGGAATTTCCAACGAAAATATGAAATGTTCCAAACATGCGCGTATCGTAATAAAATAAATTAAAACCATTTTCTAGCATTATTTGTATACATAAATGTTTTACGTTTGTTTTATCGATATCTTTTGTACAAAAAAGTTTTCCTTCCATGCGTAAATGGACAAAAAGATTTTTATTGTTTGTAAGTTTGATGATAATATATTTTCCATAACGGTTAAAAGAAATTATTTTTTCTTTTTTTAAAAAAATATCAAATTTGTTTACGCTCGTGTTTTTTAATATTTTTTTAATGAATACTCTTGTACCAATAATTTTTTTATCAATTGCTGGTGATTTATTTAAAATATTAATAACCGTTTGAACTTCGGGCAATTCTGGCATTAGTTTTTATTTTTTTCAATTTCGATACGCATGTAAATCGGTTCAGTTTTTTCTGAGATTTTATGATTGTTTAATAAATCAAATTTTAAAATATTAGAAAATTTTAGCATCTTTGTATTAAAATTCATTTGCTCAACAATTTTTTTAGTACCATTTGTTAGGACCGGAGATAACAAAATGGTAATCATTCTAATCACATTAGCGAGATAAAATATAAAATTATTAATTTCTTTTGTTTTATTCTCTTTTGCTAAATTTCACGGTTTCATTATTTCGATATATTTATTAGCGATTTCTCCGAGTTCTAAAATAGATTTTAACAGCTTATTTATTTCGAAATTATTAATAAATTTTTTTGTATGAGAGAATGTATTTTTCATCGCTTTTACCAATTTACTTGTTTCAGCATCTAATTTAATGTTTTCTTTTTTAATTATTCTATTATTAAATTTAATACACATACCGATGAAACGTGATACTAAATTTCCATAAGTGTTAGCTAAATCATTATTAAAAATACCAATAAATAAATCACGTGAAAAAACACCATCATTTTCGATATTAATTTCTTTAGTTAAATAATATCTTAAAGGATCGCTGCCGAATTCTTCTAGATATTTTTTTGGATCAACAACATTGCCTAATGATTTTGACATTTTTCCTTCTTTTGTAACGATTCAACCATGAGAAATAACTTTACTAGGTTCGCGAACATTTAAACACTTTAACATTATTGGTCAATATATGCAATGAAATCTAGTTATTTCTTTCGACATTAAATGAACGATTTCTGTTTTTTTATCACCTCATATTTTTTTGAATAATTTTTGATCACTTTGCTTGTAACCTAATGCGGTTAGGTAATTCAATAAAGCATCGATCCAAACATATATAACATGTTCTTTATTTTCAATA
>JAITHU010000034.1 GCA_031279765.1 Mycoplasmataceae bacterium | reverse complement strand
CTAACAGAAATAGTTGTTTCTGGATATGATAAAGCTGTTGTTGGTGAATTTGCCGCAAATGTTAGAGCAACTAGAAAACCAGAACCATACAAAGGCAAAGGTATAATGTATGATGATGAGATTATTGTACGAAAAGTCGGTAAAACAGCAGAAGGAGCAAAAAAGAAATAGTTAATTATGAAAAAAATAAATATTAATCGTAAAGAACGTCAACAAATGCGTCACCAAAGAATTATTAATAAATTTAAGAAAATACAAAATACTAAATTGCGTTTAGTATTTGCAAAATCTAACGCTCATATTTATGCTCAAATAATTGATGATTCAAAACAACATACATTAGTTGCTTATTCAACAGTTAATCTTAAAACACACGCTACTATTTCTTCTGCTACAGAAGTTGGTAAGAAATTAGCTGAATTAGCTATTGCAAAAAATATTACTACTGTCGCTTTCGATCGTGGTGGTAACAAATATCATGGGCAAATAAAAGCATTCGCTGATGCAGCAAGAGCTGGAGGATTAAAGTTTTAATTTTTAGAAAGGAGTAAAATATGGAAGAAGAAATTAAAGATAATATAGTTAAAGAAGAAACAAATATTAATTCGAATAATGAAAAAAAAGAAAATCAACAAGAAAATTCTTTCTCACCTTCTTCTAATAATCATCGTTTTTCAAAACCGAGAAGTAATCGTGTGTATTCCGCAAATAGATCATCATCTGGTTACGAAGAAAAAGTTGTTAACATTAAACGTATAAATAAAACTACAAAAGGTGGTAGAAGAATGCGATTTTCTGCTCTTGTAGTTATCGGTGATAGACAAGGACATATTGGTTTTGGAATTGGTAAATCAATTGAAGTTCCTGTAGCAATTAAAAAAGCTTTATCCGATGCACAAAACAAAATTAATACAATTATTATGGATAAAAACGCTAGTGTTTTTCACGAAGTTATTGGAAAAACATGTGCTTCAAAAGTATTGATAAAACCAGCTAAAAAAGGTACTGGTTTAATTTCTGGTGGAGCTGTTCGTACGGTTGTTGAATTAGCTGGTTTTAAAAATATTTATACGAAAATATTAGGTTCAAACACAGCAATCAATACCGTTCAAGCTACTATTAATGCTTTAAGAAGTCAACGTACACCTAAAACTATTTCTAATATACGTGGTAAGGAAATGAAGGAGTTATAGTATGAATTTACATAGTTTAAAATACGTAAAAGGTTCAAGAAATCATAAATGTAAAGTTGCTGGACGTGGTTTTGGTAGTGGTTCAAAACGTGGTTTTCGTGGACAAGATGGCCAAAAGAAAACACAACAAGTACGTATAGGTTTTGAAGGAGGACAAACTCCACTATATCGTAAACTTCCTAAATTTGGTTTTAGCAATTATAATCATCGTACAAATTATCTTGTTTTATCACTTAAAGATGTAGTCAATTATAATTTTACTAATATTAATCTTAAAACACTTTGCGAACACAAAATTATCCGTAATGAAAAACAATTAGTGAAAATAATTGGTAATGATAAAATTTCTAAAAAACTAACTATTTCAGGAATTAAAGTTACAGCTGGAGCGAGAAAAGCTATTGTTGATGTTGGTGGAGAAGTAATTGAAAAAGAAAGTAACTAATGAAATCTGAAAAAAAAATTATTAAAAAAAATTCATCATCATTTTTAGACACGTTGAAAGGTATTTTTACCAATAAAATCGTTTTAGTTTCTTTATCAATAACTTTTTTTTTAATAATTTTTTTTCACTTTGCTTCAACTATTACACTTCCTGGTATTGAAGTGCCGACTAATTACAAAGAAGCTTCAACATCGTTTGTTGGTATGCTTAATTTATTAGCTGGAGGTGGATTAACGCGTATGTCATTATTTGCTGTTGGTGTAGGACCTTATATTACAGCACAAATTATTTCGCAATTACTTTCTAGTGATCTTATTAAACCTTTATCAAAATTAGCAAAAGCTGGAGAGCGTGGAAGAAAAAAAATTGAAATTTTAACTAGAATAATTACTTTACCATTTGCTGTTGCTCAATCATATGCTGTTATCGCTCTTATTTTAAATAATAATTCTAACGCTAGTGCTGATCAAATGATTAAAATTTTTGGTCACGATTCGTTATCTGACATGTCAGCAATCGAAACATTTTCATTAATTGGTATTTTTTCAGCAGGTACTTATATTTCTATTTTTATTGGTGATATGATTACTAAACGTGGTGTTGGTAATGGTGTTACACTTTTAATTTTAGTTGGAATAGTTTCTTCATTGTTTTCAGACATTCAAGTATCTTTTTTAACAATTGCTAATAAAATTGGTGGTTTCGATAATAGTGTTAATATACTTTCGATTGTGTTATCGTGTTTTCTTTACATTTTATTTTTTATTATTGTTTTATTCATTATTATTTTTGTTAATGATTCTGTAAGAAAGATACCTATTCAACAAACTGGACAAGGTTTAATAACTGATATCGATTCGTTGCCATACCTTCCGATTAAAGTTAATGCAGCTGGTGTTATACCAGTTATTTTTGCATCTTCAATAATGACAATTCCAGGAACAATTGCACAATTTCTTTCTAACGGTGAAGCAAAATGATTTATTACAAATTATTTGGTAATCGATTCTGTTTCTGGATTGATAACATATTTTTTTTTAATTTTTATTTTTGTTTTCTTTTATTCATACATACAAATAAACCCCCAACAACTAGCAGAAAATTTTGAAAAGTCTGGTAAATTTATTCCTGGTGTAAAAATGGGAACAAATACCGAAAAACATATTACAAAAGTTTTAACAAGAATTAATTGAATTGGTGCGCCTTTTTTAGGAATAGTTGCGATTCTACCGTATGTTATTTCGATGATTTCTGGAATACCTTCTGGTGTTGCTCTTGGAGGAACTTCATTAATAATTATTGTTAGTGCAACAATTGAATTATGAAATTCTATTAAATCAGCTTCTACAATAACTGGATATAGTATTACACGAACGCGTATTCAAAGCAAAATATATGAATCTAGTACTACGGAAGAGGTACAACAACTTTGATAATTTAATATGAAAATATTTTACATTTCTGATTTACATTTCGATTACAACGGTAAAGAATCTCTAGAAAAGTTCTTAGGATTATTAAACGAAAATGATATATTTATTATTTTGGGAGATTTTTATAACGATATCACAAAAACATTAGTGATTATTGATTTATTAGAACATAAAAAAGTAAAGGGTTATTGAGTTTTAGGAAATCACGAATATATTTCATTGTTCGAACCGGCAAATGTTGATCCTGAAACAAAAGATTTACTAACCGATGAAATGTTTTCAAGACCTAGCAATAAAACATGTGATAAATTTTTAAAATATGTTAAAAAAAGAACGAAACATAATAAATATTTTAAATTTCTTTACAATGGAATTTCATATGAATTACCAAACGGTTGAAAACTAATAGGTGATACTGGTTGAACTTCTTTTAAAAATAATAAAGATGAAGTTGCAACCGATAGTAATTTATATGAATGAGATCACGTTAGTAATTGGGATTGAGTAAAAAAACAAAATCGTAAATTTGTTAAATTTGTTAACGAATTTATCAAAAACAATAAAAAAACTGTTGTTGTAACTCATCATCCTTTGTACCTTCCTGATGTTGAAAAATTAAAAAATTCTCGTTTTGAATCGAAAAAAGATAACGAAATTCTTTTTTGGTTTTCTAAAAATGATATTGTCAATAAAAAACTTCACGATGTTAAATTTTTGCACGGTCATACACACGCTGAATCGTACGATGAAAATAATCTTACTTATGCAATAGGAAGAAAAGAACATAAGAATGAATTAAAATTCAAAGAATTAAAATTAGATAAGTAATCACCTAAATATAAGTATTTTCTCAAAAAAACGCATATTAATATATAGAAGATACTTCTATGAAGAATATTAATAAATACACAATTCTTTCTTCACGAAATAACAAGAATCTAGAAAAAGATATAATTGTATTAGAAAAGATGAACAAATCTGATA
>JAITHU010000046.1 GCA_031279765.1 Mycoplasmataceae bacterium | reverse complement strand
ACTATCAATATTTTTTTTAAAATCATCTAGATTATCTACTTCGATAATTAATTCATCTAATTTTTTCTTTGCTTTATCATATAAATTTTTATTGTATTCCTTACATAACACATCGATTTTTTTAGATAATTCATCCAAATTAATTATTTGTTTTTCCATTGTATCTCGTCGGTAAAAAGTAATTACATCTTTTTCAATATCTTTTGTTCCGACAACGATAGCAAATGGATTTCCAGAAATTTCTCAATTTGTTAATTTTTCTCCCATTGAATTGAAAGTTTTATCACATGAAACGGTATATTTTTTTAATATTGCATTAATTTTTTCTACGTACGCAAGAACATTCTTATCACTTTCTTTATCAAAAAGTAAAGGAATAACACTTATTTGATTAATTGCGATGTCAAACGGTAAAACAAGACCTTTTTCATCAGCGTGACACGCAATTAAACAACCAATCATTCTTGTTGAAGAACCAGCACTCATATAATGAGGTTTTGAAAATTGATTATTTTTATCTTGAAATGATAATTCATACATATCGCTGAAATTTGTTCCTAAATAGTGAGATGTTGCAGCTTGAATTGCGATTGCTTCTTGTGTGTAAACTTCGCATGTGGTAGTAAAAACTGCTCCAGCAAATTTTTCTCCTTCTGTTTTTTTACCAAAAATTACAGGTAGACATAATATTTTTTCAAAAAAATTTACATAGAGTTTCAAAATATCATACACGTATTTTTCTGTTTGTTCTTGATTTTCAAAAATAGCATGTAATTCTTGTCAAAAAAATTCACATCCCCTAAGAAAAGGACGACTATTTTTTTCAGCACGATACACACTACATCATTGGTTAAATTTTAATGGTAAATCTTTGTATGAAACAACTTCTTCTTTAAATACTTGTGAAAACAAAACTTCACTAGTTGGACGAACAACCAATGGATCTTCCAATTTTTCGTTTCCACGTTGATTAACAATATAAACTTCTGGTGCAAAACCTTCTACATGTTCTTTTTCCTTTGCAAAATCACTTAAGCGAATAAACAATGGTAATTGTACATTGTTAACACTTGTGTTTGATAAATCATTATCAAGAATCTTTTGGATATTAGTTCAAATTTTTCATCCATTAGGAAGAAAATTAATACAACCTTTAACGCTTGAATATGATATAAGTTTCGAAGCTAAAATAACATCAGTATATCACGCGGAAAAGTTATCTTTTCTTGTGTTTTTAATTAAAATAGCCATATTGAAATTAAATAATCAAAATTACTCAATAATTTCGGTAACAGAACCAGCACCAACTGTACGACCACCTTCACGAATAGAAAACTTAGAAGCGTTTTCAATAGCAACTGGAGAGATTAATTCTACAATTATTTCTGCGTTATCACCTGGCATAATCATTTCTACACCTTGTTTCAAAGTAACAGAACCAGTAACATCAGTAGTTCTAAAGTAGAATTGTGGTCTATATCCTCCAAAGAATGGTGTATGTCTACCACCTTCTTCTTTTTTTAAAGCATAAATTTGTGCTTTAAATTTTTTATACGGTTTAATTGAACCAGGTTTAGCTAATACTTGTCCACGTTCAACATCATCTTTTTCAACACCACGCAATAAAATTCCAGCATTATCTCCTGCCATTGCTTCATCTAGTTGTTTTTTAAACATTTCGATTCCAGTAATTATTGATTTTTTTGTAGGACGAATACCGATAATCTCAATTTCATCATTTAATTTTACTTTTCCACGTTCAACACGACCTGTTACAACTGTACCACGACCAGTAATTGTAAAAATATCTTCAATTGCTAATAAGAATGGTTTATCAACATCACGTTCTGGAGTAGGAATGTATTCATCAACCTTATCCATCAATTCTTGGATTTTTGCTTCTCATGTTGGATCACCTTGCAAAGCTTTAAGAGCAGAACCACGAATAACAGGTGTATTATCACCGTCAAAACCATAAGAAGTTAATAAATCACGTATTTCCATTTCTACTAAATCTTGAATTTCAGTATCTGTAACAACATCACATTTATTAATGAAAACAACAATTTTAGGAACACCAACTTGACGAGCAAGCAATATATGTTCACGTGTTTGAGGCATTGCTCCATCTGAAGCTGCAACAACTAAAATTGCTCCATCCATTTGTGCTGCACCAGTAATCATGTTTTTTACATAATCAGCATGTCCTGGACAATCAACGTGTGCATAGTGACGTTTTTCTGTTTCATATTCAACGTGTGTAGTATTAATTGTAATACCACGCGCCTTTTCTTCTGGTGAGTTATCAATTGAAGCGTAATCACGAGCTTGTGATAATCCTTTCTTTGATAAATATGTACATATTGCAGCTGTAAGCGTAGTTTTACCGTGATCAATATGTCCGATAGTTCCGATGTTTACATGTGGTTTGTTTCTATTAAATTTTGCTTTTGCCATTGTTTTATTTTATATTTTTTTTTATTATATCATTTTTTATTTATTTTTTAAAAAATACATTGTAAGTTTTTACACAAAAATAAAAAAGAACCCAAAATTGGGTTCTTTTGTTTTATTGTTTAAGCAAGCAATGATAGTCTAAACAAAGGTGGTTTTTGTGGTTTGTTAAACATTTTAATTTTTTCTACATACACGTTTCATAACACCACAACAAATTGGTAAATATATTTATTTATACTTATATGGCGCGCTCGAAGGGATTCGAACCCCTGACCACAGGCTTAGAAGGCATGTGCTCTATCCATCTGAGCTACGAGCGCATTTTTTTGCAATACAATAGTACGTTTTTATTATACAAAAAACAAAACAATGCAATTAAACATTAACATCAACAATGGTAATGTTCGGTATTCCTAAGGAACTTACTTTTGCTGACCATGAAGCATGTTCTGTTGCTTTACAATATAATTTGCCAGTACTTGGATTATTTAATAGAGCAGTATTAGCGAAACATTGATCTTGCAATCCAGGAGAAATTGTTAAAAAATCTGTGTTAAAAAAATCAAGTTCAGTTAATTTTGAACATCCATTAAAAGCTCCTCCTGAAATTTGAATTAAATTATCTGAAAATGTTAATTTAGAAGAAATATTAGAACAGTTTTGGAATGCATTGTTACCTATGTATTCCACATTTGTTATAGTTATATTTAATAAATTACGATTACCATGAAATGCATCTTCACCAATTCAAATATTATGACCTTCAAAAATTATATTAGTTATTTTTTGCGGAAGAATACTATCGCAAGTAACATCGTTTCAATATGCATCATTTGCAATTTCATTTATTTTTGATGGAAATTCTAATGTGTTTAAATTTTTACAAGTACCAACAAATGTATCGAAATCTTGCCCACGAATTTGTTTTGTTTTATCAAAACCATTAGCAATTCTATCATCATCTTGTGCACAACGAATAAATTCATAAGGAATAGATTTTATTCCTGATTTATCATAAGGAAGAACGTTACAAACAACTGTTATACACGATGTAGCTGCAAGGAAAAAATAAAAACAAGCAAGAAATATTTCTTTTAAAATCCTTTTTTTTCTTATTGTAAATAAATGACGATTGTTTTTTAAACTTTCGTCAGTATCTAACATTTGTTTTTGTTTTTCTGATTGTAGTAAATTTTCTAATTCCGACATTACTATTTTTTAAAATACTAATTTAATTATATTGAATGGATATTTTTATACATAATCGAAACATTTAATACCAACATATTTTTTTTGCTTTCATTTCAAAATATTGGTGTAAAATTAAATAACAATAATTTTCATCATCGAAAAAATTTTCCATTACATAGCTAATAATTGCATAATCACTAAATGTTATTCCTTTTACAATATAAAATTTTTTATTTTCTAATAAAATTGTTTTTTTATAATCAACAACTAGAAATTTTTTTTCTTTAAAATAATTATCTTCTGTAATAAAAAAATATGGTTTTTTTATATTACTAGTATTTGAATCAATAACCTTTACTATGAAATAACGCATTTACTATCTCTAATAATAAATATGCTTTTTTAAAAATTATTTTATTGTTTTAATACATTCTTTAATCAATCAGAATAAATTACCATTGCCAGCAAATTTTTCACTTGATACATCTGTTTTTTTAATATTCAATCAAACAAGTTTGTTAACTTCTTCTATTAATTTAACTTGTTTATTTAACTTTCCAAAAAAGACAACAACCTTATCATTTTTTCATTTGATTTCACAATATTGTGTTAATTTAGTATCTTTTTTACTAATTCCACTCTCTTCAAATAATTCGCGATATGCTGAAAGTAATACAGATTCTCCTTTTTCTATTTTTCCACCTAACCCATTATACAAACCTTTGAATGGTTCTTTATTTCTAACACACATCAAAATATTTTCTTTTTTTTTATCAATGATTAATATCAATGTGAATAACATAATGTTAATTATTATAACAAATAAAAATTTATTTTATTTTTTATTTTTTTTCGTTTTATGAGCTTTATCAGTTGATTTAGGTGTAGGAGTTAATTTTGGAACTTTAGGAGCTTTATCAGTTGATTTAGGTGTAGGAGTTATTTGTGGAGCTGGTTGTGGAGCAGGAGTTAGTTTTGGAACTTTATGAGCTTTATCAGTTGATTTAAGTGTAGGAGTTAATTTTGGAACTTTAGTAGCTAGAGGTTGTGTAGGAGTTATTTGTGGAGCTGGTCGTGGAGCAGAAGTTATTTGTGAAACTTTAGGAGCTGGAGGTTGTGTAGGAGTTTGTTGTGAAGGATGTAGCGGATGAGGAGCAAACATAAATGAAGATTCATTGTTTCTCGGTGATGGCATTCTTGATTGTATTCCTGATTGTATTCTTGATTGTGAAGCGGTAATTTCTGGTCTAAATTCAAAATTTAATTGTTTTTTTGAAACTTTACTTATAGCAGTAACTTCTTCTTGGGTTTTTTCGTTTTCACTAACAAGTATTTGTTGTGCACGTTTTTCTATATCTTCATGCACTTTTTTGAAAGAAGGAGTATATTTATCTTCTTCTTCAGTTAATTGATTAAAAAATTTGATTTTCGTACCGTCTTGTTTTTTTATTCCAGTTGCAAATGAACTTGGTTTAGAAATTTCACTATGATTAAAAATAATTTGTTGATTATAATCAAACGAACTTTGTTGTTGACGTGGTTCATTACCTTCTATGTGTATTTGTTGTATATTAGATTGTAATGTAACTTTCCTATTATCCTTAGGGTTATCTTTTGGGTATACTATAGTATTTTGTTGTTTAGCAGGTTGTTTTTTTAGTTCTTGTTTTCCGAACGCATCAGCTCCTTGAAGATGTTCGTGTCTAGAAACATGTACATGAGCATCTTTGTTTTGTACATCATGTGGATCTATTTTAAACGCATTTTGCATTGATATTTTTCTTGATTCGAATAATTCTGGCTTATTACCGCTACTATTGTAAGAAATAGATGATGGTGGAGGTGGTGATTTGATAGATACAATAGGAGGAAGTTTTTGCATTGAAGAAACATTTGTACCTCCATGAATTAAAATTTTTCTATCTTTAACAGTTGGATCGATTATTGATTCAGAAAAAGTAACTTTTCCATCAAGTCCAGAAGGATTACCAGTTGAAACTTGTGTGTTAATAGAAGCAGCTTTTTCGCGTTCAATTTTTCTCTCTAATGAAAAATCAACTTTATCAACTGGTGGTAATGCTTTTTTAGTGGTAACAACTTTTTCTACGTTAGAAGGAGTAGGATGAGGAACAGAATAATTTGTTGATTCCGCAAGCGCTTGATCTTTATCGTGTAATAAATATTGTCGTATTTCATTTATACCTTCACGAGTTCCAAGAACTTCATGTTGTCCATAAGGACGCATTACTCCACTATGGGAAGTACTTTTCATACTATCACCATATTTTTCTTCCATTTTTTTAACAATTGGTTTAAACAAATTGTAATTATCATAATTAGTAAAACCTTTATATGGTTTGTTATTATAATCTTGTTTAAGATCATTGTTTTCGTTTTTAATATCTTTTTTGCTTTTTATTCCAATACTATCATGAACAACATCAGATTCGAAACGGTAATATCCTTTACTAGTTCCATCAGGAACAACATTAACATAATTTGAATTACGTGCAGAAGTGGTAAATCTTCTTTTAAATAACGTTTCGTCGTTCTTAGCATCTGAATAAACATACATTTCTTTGCGAAATTCGTGTTTTTTATCTGTTAATGTTGATGTATTATTTCAAAATTTATTTCGTGTAAAATCTGTTCTATTTAATGTTTCAATACTAGGAAGAAATTTTTCTTCAATAACAGTTTTGTTAGGATCAACAATTTTTTGATATTCTTTCATTCGTGTAGTAATTAATTTTTGTTTATTAATCGCATCAAAACTAACATCATAATAAGCAATATCTTGTGGGTTTTTATTACCTTGTTTTTCACTTTTTATAACTTCTTCTCTAGCAGAAACTCTAGAAGTTGGAAGCGCCGTAGGAATTGAAGTAATCATTCTTGATGGTGCGCTAGAATTTTTTACTGAAAACGTAGCATTAGTTGTTTTTTGTTTTAAAATATCATCAAGTTTGCTTTCATCATAAATAGCAGCAAGATTGTTTTCTAAATAACTTTGTCCAAATTCTTCCAAATCACGATCTCTGAAAGCGTTTATCGCTCCGGAATCGATAGATTTTAAACCTCTAGCATTACCAAAGTTTACAAAAGACATTGTTGATGCTTCATCTTGCGTAATTGTTTTTGCAGTTGTCATTAATTGCATATCTTGCGCAGTACGTGAATCTTTTGTATTTCCTTGAACGGTATATGCCCTATTACCGTGGTGCATTCTTGTTCATTCCGGTGTCATATATTTATCGTATCACTCTTTTTGAATATCCCTATCATCTATTACTTTTTTATCTCCTTTACCTAAACGTTTTTTAATACTTTCTCCTAAATAGTTAAATAAAATTGAAGATTGTTTTAAATTCGTTTGTCTTCTAGGGTACGGATCTTCTATTAAATACGTAGTTTCATTAATTGTTTCAGAAGGAACGAAAACTTCTTTACCGTTAGCAAATATATAAGAAGAACCCGAAGGAGAAAGTTTTTTCGGAGGTGGAGGTTGTGAAGAACCTTCAACATTAAAAGAACCTGTTTGCAATTGGATTTCACTTTGAGGGAATGGTGTTTCTTTTTCTAAATAAAATTTATCATGATCATCAGACATAGAATCTTGAATGATTCCTTTTTTTGGAGGTGGAGGAATGAATTCTATTTTTGTAGGAGGTTTTTCTGAGGTTGCCTTAGAAAAAATAGGAGGAATGAATTCTATTTTTGTAGGAGGTTTTTCTGAAGTTGCCTTAGAAAAAATAGGAGGTTGTATTTTATTAGCTGGTGGTGTAATAGGTGGAGGAGGTTTAGGTGCTACAATTGGAGGTGTATCTGAATCTGAATAATAACTATCTGAATCTGAATCTGAATAATAACTATCTGAATAACTATCTGATAGTGTTTTTATAGGAGTTGGAGTTTCTTTTTTTATAACAGTAAATGTAAGTCTATTTTTTCGTTCACCTGTCGGTTGAATAATTGTAGATGAAAATTTACTAGAAGGTTCAAAATTTTTAACTTGTTTTTTATCAAAAACATATTTACCTTTTTCGATAGTAACATTTTCAAAAACTTTACCGCCTTGTTCTATTGTTGTTTGCATCGGTCCTTGTGTGGTAGTAAGCAATTGTTTAGGTTCTTGAGTGTTAGTAACTGATTGTTTAGGAGGTGGAGGAAGTTCACCTGTGATTTCTCTTATTTCAGAACGTGGTGCGTAATCGATGTTATATGTTCGTTTCGGAGGATCTATATAAAAATCTTTTTCAGGCATAGAACCTTGAATGATTAGTTTATCTTTACCTTTAAAAGGTTTTGGAACATGTTCTGATTCTTGTATTTCTCCTTTTTCATTTGGTGTATCTGATGAAATAAGTTCACCTGTGATTTCTCTTATTTCAGAACGTGGTGCGTAATCGATGTTATATGTTTCTGTATGTGGAGGAGTTGGAGGTGGAGGAGGTTCAGGTGCTACAATTGGAGGGATAACTGGAGGTTGTACTATTGTGTTTACTTCTGGTGGTATATCTGTTAT
>JAITHU010000016.1 GCA_031279765.1 Mycoplasmataceae bacterium | reverse complement strand
CATCATCAGAAATAAAGTTTTGATACTATGTAATTGAATGCGATATTGATTTAATTGCATTTGATAATAGAATTACTATAGGTGACTCTAACAATGTTTCATCAACTGATGATAATGTTTTATCATTACAAGAATGTGCTGATATAGGAGTTATTTCTAATTTAAAATGATACGTGCATTCTGGAAGAATTGCACCAGTTGGTATAGAAGGAAAGTTTACTGCTAAACCTAGTTTTAGTAGAAATGTTTTGCATTTTGCAAATGATTATATTTTGTATAAAGAGTATAACCACTCACGTAGTGTTGACAATAGCATTGTTAATCCAATTAATACTAATAGACCCAATCCAGATGCTTCAGAAACATTAACTAGCCCCGATGATGCTTTATTAGGTTTTAAAGTGGATAATATATTTTCTGGTTTAGAAGGTTATATTTCTACGGAAGGTACAGGAATAAATAGTATTAAAAAATTTCATATTAGAATTAATCCAACAATTTCTATTTCGAATACCCCGTGAATAAATGCAGTTTTTTTTGTTCCTATTAGCGGACAAGTTGCATACAATGTTTTTAAAGTTGCTGATGATCTAAGTACGAATGCGAGTTTGCATTATTGAGCAAATGAAAAAAATATTATTAATATGAGTTTACCTAATTTATCTGCAACAGGTGTTTTTAATATTTCTTATTTGATTGCTATTGATGGTAACCACACATTCAAAAATCCAAATACTTGACCGTCTAATAGTACTCCTCATGCCGGTTATAGTAATATGTTGTGGAAAATAAATTCCGATTATATTGTTTCTTCATTATTAGCGTGAGATATTGTATGTAATCAATTGAGCGATAATTGACGTAACGATCCTGTATTAGCAGGTTATATTGATTCTAGTTTATCCGTGAATGAAATTAACGCACTAGATGCTGCTATTCGTTCTGGAAAATTACTAAATTTTAGTTTGAGCAAAGTTTTAGCAACAAGTAATCACAATGCTTTTTCTATTCCGTATAGCGTTGCTGATGACGGTGTTCTCAGTGGAAACAAAAACATTTTTTCTTCTTTTTCCTCTAGTGAAAGTTATGCGTTAATTAGTTTTTTAATTAATAATATAAAAAAATCTGAAAACGATTTTATTGCTGCACTTAATAATTTATCACCACTTCCTTGATTCACTAATTCAACCTCAATATTTAATATTCCTGTAAATGATATTTCTTACGATCAAGTTTATAAAAAAATAAACCTACCAAATTTAGTTTTTGATTTATTAAATCAATATGATGATAGTGGTAATAAAAAAATATATACATTTAATTTTTTTGATATGCGTTATAACGGAAATTTAGTTACCGCTTCTCTTAATCAATTAATTATGGCAATTAATCCATCTATTGCTGAAACAGAATATCTTTTAACAACAGCGGTTTTTATTTACGATAAATCAGTGGTTAGTGGTTTTAATATAGATTTGTTTTATTCCACACCTGCTAGTGATGTAAAACCGACCGCTAGAAGATTAGGTACTTTGTATTACGATGCAACAAAAACTTATTCATTCGTTGATTTTACGTTACTTGATATTGGCGGAACACCATCACTATGAGATAGAACAGCCGTTCAAACATATAATGTTACTCCACAATTATTAACACCAAATAAAGTACTAACAACATTACCGTATTCAGTGGATAACAACGATCAAAGATTATTTAGTGTAAATAATTACACCGGTATTAATAGTGACGTTTCATCTCCAATGACTGATGCTCAATACAATGAATATTTAAATTATTTATATGCGTTAACGAATAACGATATTGATTTTCAATATAGTTTTATTAATTTTTGAAGTAACAATTGGTACGACGGAATTACTCGGAATAATAATATTGCTATTCCAGAATCAAAAAACGGTGCACGCGATGGTTCTTTTATTAGGTTGGATTTATCAATGTTTATCACCATTGATCCTTTCTTCGCATCAGATGTTTTTAAAATGACATTAATTCCTAATTCATCAAATATTGATACATGTAGATTTGTTACAAAAAATGGTGCTGGTGATGGTGGAGTTGGTGGGAATACACAAATAAAATTTGAATCAGCATCGAATCCTAATACAAATCTTCCGGAATTAAAAATTTATGTTCCAACATATTTTACAAGAACTAATAATATCCCAGATGATACACCATTAGTTATTACTTTGCAAAATCTTGCTGAAAAAATAAATGTTGATGTTGATGATTTTCAAAATAATCAAAATTTATTAAATTTACAAATTTCTCCATATATTGTTGCGAGCAACGTTGAATTGTTTTCTTCTTATTTAATTCGCTCGTACGATGAAAATTTTACTCAAAGTCCGTATGCTAATATTTACATTGATATTCCTCGCAATTATTTAGATCAAATACTCCTAACGGTTTTATCAGGGAATTTTAAACAAATTACTTTAAATGTTAAAACCGACAACGCTGGTAATGCAATCGGTTTGTTATACTCATTAATTATTCCACCAACACTAAGTTACTTTAATCCAATGTTCACTGTAAATAATCCGAATTTTCAAAATATTACTTATACTTGTGATTCTAATTTACAACCAAATGGAATAATAAATTTTTTATCTTATGTTCCACCATCGCCAGCACCAGATCCATCACCACCAGTTCCAATGGAAAACATTGCTCCAATAATTGGATTGATTTTAGGTGGGATAATTGTTGTTGGTATTTTACTTTTTGTTATTTCAGCAAGAATTAAAAAAAATAAAATTATGCGTGAAGAATCAGAAGATTCCGATAACGAAAAAAAAGTTAAAACATTGAAAGGAAACGAGTAATGAAGAAAAAAATATTTATTTTTATATCGCCATCTTTTTTTTTGATTGTTTTATTGTTTTTTTACTTACTTATTATTTTTAAAAATAATAATGTTAATATTTCTTCAAAAAATGATTCTGAAACTATCGCTACAACAGATGTACAATTTGAGAAATATTCTGATTCAGTAACTGCTATTGGGGATTATGAATATTCATGTGATTATTATTGAACATCACTAACGTTGGTTCCCGATCCTAGTGCTCCGATATCGTATTATCATAAATTAGGTATTTCTAACGGTAAAAATGCTGAATTTTTAATAGATTACATTCATTTATCGTGCGTTATTACGAACATTTTTAATTTGCCAACTGTCACTGTTTCTCCTGACAAATTAGATATTTATACACTTATGACAGATGGTTATATTAAAAATTTAACTTTTGATGATAAAAATCCAGATACTTCTTTTTCTTCTTCTAAAGTAATTTATTATTCTAAAGATATATCAACAATTTCTACTTCTATTAGTGGTTTTTCAAATTTTTCTGCGCAATACCCAAATAATATTTTAACAGAAACTTCATCTAGTTCTGATGCTTTGTTTTCGTATGATAGAAAAATTAAATTATTCGTTGATTTAAACAATAATAATGTTGCTGATGGTGGTTTTTGATCTAATATGTATGGTACTATTGATGCAACACAAACTTCTCGTAAATTCATAATAAATATGAAAAGTTCACTTAAAGCAACAGTTTCTTTTAAATTTGTTGATAAGGATAGTGATTATGATGTTGATGATGAAAATAATCAAATTGAAAGACCTCATGCAAGTTTTATACCAGATACATCTTCTGCGATTTTTGTTTCTGGACCTATACTTATGAATTCTACTAATACAATTTCTGATGTAAAAATATTCGGTCAGGAATATTTAATAAAAATTAGCGATTCTTCATACGTTCAACCTAATTCTGGTTCAACAACAGATGGGGTAGCACATTTATTCTTTGAACTTGATAAACGCTATTTAGGTGATATGTTAATGAGTTACGATGTAGCGATTAATCAAGTTTCTTCAAATTGAAATGTTGCATCATCTGATCAAGTAATATTTAATTTTTATAATAAACACGTTACTAGTGAAGGTGTTCCTGATGCAACATTAACAAAGATCGATAATGCTATAAGATCTGGCAAACTTATTTATAGTTCCATTTCTGGTTATATTAATCGTCAAATAGTTGGAACGGATTTTTTTATTAATACGTTATATAGCGAAAATAATCTCGGTGATAACAGTTTAATAAAATTCATAAATAAATATATTAATGCCGATGATACAACAATTTCTAATGCTATTGATAAACTTCCATATACTCAATGAGCAATAGATTGTGGTGTTTCTTCTAGTGGAAGCGATCCAATAGATATGTATTATCCATTAAACAATTCTGCTATTAATAATCGTCCAATAAATATGGAAAAATTATTAAATTTAATTACTAATTGTAATACAAAATTTGAACTTTCTTTTATGATGAATACATCTGATCTAAATTCTATAAAAAACTATACTATCAAATGGAACGATGTTGTTCGTTCTGAATGTGAAATAACATTTGATATATCAAACTCATTTGGTGATGTAGAAAATTCATCAATATTTTTACGTCATTTAAAAACAGATGGAACTGTTCCTGGTTTTATAAGCTCAAAAGGTTTTTCAAAAATATTTTCTGGTAATCCAGCAATAAACGATCAATATATCGGAAGAAAAAGCTACACATTTACTGATTTAGCTCCAACACAATATCAGTTTAAAAAATTATCAATGGATTATGCCTTACAATCTGTATCGCCAACAGATGAATTACTTAAAGGAAAAACTGCTGATTCATTAACAAGTTTGGAAGAATGATATCGTTTCTTAAGATTTATTTATGGAAAAAAACCATCAGATTTGTTGTGAAGTTCTAAAAAAAATTGAGGTTTTAATTACATTAATACTTCTTTTGGAACATCAGTAACACAATATGTAAATGATGAAGGTTACACTACTAATATTCCATTTGATAAATTTAATTTTTTTTCTTTAAGAGAAGGTTATACTTTTAGGTACTCAACAATAGATGATATCATATCAAAAATAGTATGATATGCTGATGATAATAATGCTAATTTAATTGCTACTGTTTCATTTAATGATTCGACAATTCCTGATAAAAGTTTTTCATATTCATTGTGATCAAAGGAAATTACAGGATTTTTTGTACCAGTTGATTTTTCCACACCATTAAATATGAGACCTAGCGATGTTGTTGAGCATGATTTTTTGCGAACACGTGTTCGTTTTGTTGATGATTCCACTACAAATGATCAACTTTTTACTTGTTCGTTATCTAGAACATTGTTTATGACAGAAATACTATTGAATACAAACATCGTTTTAATTCCTGATGATATACATGGAACACTAATGGTTAGTATGCTAGTATATTCGTTGGTTTCTCAACGTAGTGTAATACAAACGGACGATAATAAACAACAAGTATTAATTTCAACAAGCGCATTTAAAAACAATCCGACACCAACTCCCGTTCCTATTCCACCTGATAATAACGATACTGGAAATAGTTCTTTACCAATATATTTTGGAGTTGGTGGAGGAGCGATTTTATTTTTTGGAGTAATTATAGTTTCTATTCATTCGTATAGAAAACATCTTTTATGAAAAGAAGAAAAAGAAGAAGAAACTGAGACAAAAGATATTGATCACAAAGAATATATTTCAAATGCTTATGAAGAGGATAAGATGTCTAAACACGGAAAAAATAATGTTAGAAAAAATGAAGATAAAGATGAACAACCAGAAGAAAATAGCAACCCTTGAGCGTTTAATCAAGACGATAATTAAAAAATTACAAAAATTTAATTTATTGTATATAATAGTATTAGGATTGATGTCTCATATGTGATATCAACCTAATTGGTATTAGTGTCCATTGCGGTTCGCATAAAACTATTAGGGCATCGCAAGGTGTCCTTTTTTTTGTTTATAGGACACTTATCATACACATTGAAATGCATATTGTTCAACAAGCATCGTGAATATATTTGCAACAAATTTAAAATTACTTTAAATTATTTATTTTTAAAAAATATTTATTATTAAAATAAGCACCAATTGTTACTATGTTTAACAATGCTAAAGCAGCGAATATTATTCATATATTACTTCAACTTCCTGCGATTCCATCGATTATGTAATTAGAATTAAAATTAGTGAATTTACCATAAACAGAATGATATTGGCCAAATATTTCTACAAACGGTGTAATTAATAAATAAGCAATATATATACTTATGTATGAAAATTCATAAATATATAATTTTTTAAATGAAACAGTAATATTTTTTTGATTTTTATACACTGAGAAATAAAGTAAAACAAATAATATTGGAACAAAAATGTGCAACACTAAACTATCAATTCAACTTAATGCATTTGTTTTTCCTATCATTCCTGGCATTAACACGACGGTTCATAGTAATGAAGTAACTGTTATGTTTATTGCTGTAATGTTAAAAAAAATATTTATATTAACTTTTTTTCTAGAATAATTTACCATAAAAATGATTGTTGCAATGCAAATAGAAATATTTGATTGAATGGTAAAAAAGTGTAAGAAATCAAATCAAAATTTAAATTGTAAATCGCTCTTATTTTCATCAACGTAAGTAAGCATAATTGATGTTAATAGTGCATATGTTACAAGCGCCAATACCGCAAGTGCTATTCAAATACTATACTTATCTTTTTTATCTTTTTTATTTAGCATATTTCGTTATAAGTTATTATATATTTTAATCACATATATGATGTAAAATATTAATATATGCCATTAGAATCAATTGTTGTTGGTGATGAAAATTTATTTGATGTATTAGTTATTGGTGGTGGCATCGCCGGATTAACGGCATGTATATTTTGTGCGAAAGCAAATTTTAAAGTTGGTTTCATTGAAAAAAATGTTCCTGGAGGAAAATTGGTTGAGATTAAAAAAATTACTAATTATCCTGGTTTTGAGTCGATATCTGGTCCTGATTTAGCATTGAAATTATACGAACAAGCAACTAATATAGGTGCTAAATATATATTAGGAGAAGTAAAACTTATTGATAAAAAAGATCGTTATCATGCGATATATACATCAGATGGAGTTAATCGCTTTGCAAAAGCGATAATTATTGCTTCTGGAACCATCGAAGAACAATTGAAAGCTAAAGGTATAGAAAAATATATTAATAGTGGTGTTTCTTATTGTGCTACTTGTGATGGCAATCTTGCAAAAAATAAAAAAATTATGATAACAGGAAATAATTATGCAAAAATTATCGATTCGATAAATTACTTAAATAATTTATCATCAAGTATTTATGTAGTTTGTTTTGATGAAAATTTTGATTTTTCAGAATTTAAAAATAATAAAAGAATTATTATTAAAAGTGGTTGGAAAGTTGAAGAAATTTTTGGTAATGATGAAAAAATGACTAGTGTTTCTATTAATAAAAATAATGAAATAGAAAAAATACCAACTGAATTTATTTTTATATGTAATAACATGATAAGTGCTACAAGTTTTATTAATGAAAAAAAAATTATTTGTAATTCAACAAATATAGTAATAAACGATTATAATAAAAGTACAGATGTAAAAGGTATATTTGCAGCTGGCGATGTAGCGAGAACTAATCATAAATTATTAGTAACTGCTGCTAGCGATGGGGCGGTTGCTGCGTTATCAGCAATTAAATATATCCAAAAAGAGTGAAAATAATGATTAATAAAGATGAATTTTTAAAATGATTACTTTCAAAAGATAAAAAAGGTTGAATACGTACACATGACGTTTTTGAAAAATTTATTGAATTGTATGATGGGGTAACAAAAAGTAAAAATTCATTTGATGAATATTTATCTCCTTCTACTAATATTAGTAAACCGCAGCAAACAACAAATAGTATCGTTTATTCTTCTACCGTTTCATCTCAACAATCTTTTCCTTCTCCTACGCAAACCTATCAACAACAAACAATTGCCTCTCCTATAGTTCAACAATCTCAAATGCAACAACAAAATATTCCGGCAACAATGGTATACGCAAAAAATGTTGCTTCTAATAATCAAAAAACTCTTACTAATTCTTGAGGTAGCAATCCTAATAATAATAACGTATCAAAACAACAACAAACATCTAATAATAAGAGTAGTTTTTTTCCTCAACAAAATAATTCTAACGCAAGTACACAAAACAAAAATAGTAGCAATAATCCATTTGTTAATAATAAGCAACAAAGTAACCAAACATCTCAGCAATCTTCAAATAATAATGTAAAAAAAAGTATTTGAGGAAAATAAATTTTACAATCTTAATTTATTGTAAAAAAATATATTTTTATTATATTTAGTTTGTTTGTATGGTAATTCCTATAAAACCAATAGTTATAATTTAAATAATTATGTTTTTATATATAAAATATGGCGAGTTAGTATTAAAGGGCAAAAATCGTGGTGAATTTGTAAATTGTTTATATAGAAACATTCGTTTTGCATTAAAAGAATATATTGATATAAAAATTAACAAACAATATGATTATTTAATTATTAGTGAATTTAAAGAAAATATTTATTTAGAATTAATTAATATTTTAAAAAGAATACCAGGAATTAATTTAATAATTTCTGCGTATTCAACAAATACTGAAATAAAAACTATCGAAAGTGAAATAACAAGTAAATTAGAACATTTGATATTAAATAAAAATTTAACATTTAAAGTTGTAGTAAAAAGAAATTACAAAGAATTTAATCTAGATTCTATGGAAATTGCAAAACATATTGGCCATTTATTATTAGAGAAATTTAGCAATCTAAAAGTTGATATTCACCATCCTAATATGGTGATAAATATAGAAGTTAAAAAAAATAATACAATATTTTACTTTGATAAGATAAAAGGGATTGGTGGATTTCCAATAGGGATTAATGGTAAAGTATTACAATTAATTTCTGGTGGTATCGATTCTCCAGTTGCTGCGATACAATTATTAAAAAAAGGTATGAATGTCGATTTTTTAACTTTCATTACCCCGCCTCACACAAATGATGATGTTGTTGAAAAAATTAAAAATTTAATTAAACAAATTACTCTTGATTATAAAATTGAAAAAACAAAATTTTTTGTAGTTAATTTCACACCAATTATGCATGAAATTGCACATGTTTCTAATAAAAGTTACAAAATAACATTGATGAGGAGGTATTTTATAAGAATTGCTTCATATATACAAAAAAAATATGCTTACGACGCTCTAGCAACTGGTGAATCACTTGGCCAAGTTGCTAGTCAAACTATTCAAAGTATGAATGTAATTGATAATGTTAAAAAAAATTTAATACTAAGACCATTATTGACATATGATAAATCAGAAATAATTTCATTAGCAAAAGAATATGGTACTTACGATATATCTATTTTGCATCATGATGATTGTTGTCAAATATTTGTGCCAAAAAATCCAGTAACAAAACCAAGTATTGTTGATGCGAAAAAATTAGAAAAAGAATTAGAAATGATTAATGTTATATACAAAAAAATTCTCAAGGATATTAAACCTATTTGCTTTCCGAAATTATCAAAATAAAATATAATAATATAAAAACACAATGAATAAAAAAAAAATATTTTCTTTTTTAGTATTTTTTATATTACTTTTTCTTTTTATTGGAAATAGTTTATCTTTCTTTGCTAAAAAAGATACTATCGCAACTAATAGTATTAACAATGTTGAAAAAAATAGCGCTTTACAACCTAGATTAGCAGATGATCGACGTTTTGCTCTCGGCAATGATGTTCTTACTGGTTGAGGATTATCTGATGGAGATACATTATCTCTTGGAGCGTTTAATAAGAACAATAAATCTTACACAATTTATAAAGGTTCTGATAATCCGAATGTACATGCTACACAAACAACTCAATTAAACCTTGGATTGCCATTTACTTATACGTTGCCAGATGATACCACACCAATTTTATGAGATAAAGTGGATGTACTTATGCAGTATTCGTTTTATAATTACGATGTTCCTAACATTCAAGTTATAAATGTTTATAATTGTTCAGGGCTTGGAAAATTAGTTTTTAATAATTTATCTACTCTTAAGGTTGTAACATTTGATGAACATATAACATTTTTGGGTGGTAGTTCGACAGGGAATCCAGCATTTAAAAATTGCAATAATATTGAATATATCTCTTTTAAATCAACTACACCTCCTACTTTATATTCTAATAATGAATTTTCTGGTGCAAAACAAATATTTGTTCCTGGTTCAGCACTTAATACATATAAAAATAATAATTATTTCAAGCGTTTTGCTAGCAAAATTTTTGCTTTTCCAGAAAGTATATCTGTTTCACCACTTGCACCTCAATTATTTAATTATGGTACAAGCGGTGCATCTGACGAAATTACAATACAAGTTGTTCCTTCTGAAGCGGAGCAAGCTTACTCATGCTTTATTGATAAACCAGATGGTTCCGCTGCACCGAATTGAGTTTCTTTTTTGAAATCCGATAATAAAATACATGTAAATAATAATGCTTCTGTTGGAAAATATATTTTTCGCTTAAATTTTACTGCAATTGTTCCGACAACAACAGCATCAATTAATGTTGTTATTTGAATTATTCCTAATTTGTCATTAAGTTATACTACTGATTATTATTTTGTTCCAACGGTAGGATCTTCTGGAGATTGAGATAATAATTTTTCATTTTCTATGCCACAACCATTTTCACAATCTGATTATGAAGTGTTATCATATAACTTCGATAGTTCAACTACTATACCATCATGATTATCAATAAATCAAAGTAATGGAATTGTTTCTTGGACTAATCAATCTATTGCTACCACGGTTAATTTTAAAATTACATCAATTATCAAAATAAAATTTGATGATAATAATTCAAAAAATATTACTTTATCAACTAATAATTTAAACATTGTTTTTTCTACTTTTCAAATTACATCAAATCTTACAAATGTTTTGTTAGTAAAAAGCAAATTAACTAATTCTATAAATCTTAATTGTACTTGACAAATTCCTCCATCTAACCCACGTGTTACATGATCAGTTTTAGGTGTTGATTCGTCGATACCAGATGGTATTCAATTTAATATAAACCCATCACCAGATACTCTTACTTCAACATTAGTTTACCAAACATCAGAAGCGGCTATACAAAATTTTGTTAACACTAAAATTAGTTATTTTCAGATATGTATTAGAGCTGTTTGACAACAAGATGTTTCTATATATACTGATTATTTTATAAATTTTTATATTCCATGAATTAAGATAACTTCAAGTTTAAATGGTAGTTATGAATTTGGTTATATTTATACTAAATCTAAATTTCACAAACAATTTACGTACGATAGGATGTATTTTCCATCTTCATCATCAGTAACAAGTGATTTTAAAACATTAGATAAAACTGGTTGCCCACCTGGTGATTTAAGTTGATTAGATATTGATCAAACAGGTTGAATTAGTTGATTGTATCCTGATGATGAAGATGATGAAAAAATTTACACCTTTAAAGCTTTAGCAAATTTATCTATTACATTAGATAATATTAGTTATAATTTAACGAATTACGATACAGTAACCGCTAATTTAGTTTTGGGTGAAATAAAATTAAAAACAAAAGAAAATGTTTTTTACATTCGTAATAGCGAACATGATGGACACATTTCTTTGGATTATATAATTAATTTTTTACCAAACATTAGTTTATACACCAACTATTATTTTTATGTTTCTGAACCACTAGAAATGCAATGATTAAAAATAATTAATATTTATGATGAAAACATTAATGATTGAAAAATTGGTACTATTTTCTGGGAAGAAAAGCCAACAACTGGTAACTTTAGAATTAATATTTTAGTTGAAGAATTATATACCAAGTATATATCCAATTACATTACACTAAATATTATTGTTTCTGATGTAGAATCATTCACTATTTTATTTGCGCTAGAATTTTCATTTATTATTACAATTATTTTTACATCAGTTATATTTTTATATTTTCATAGAGTTAAATCGAGAAATTCTAGCATATTAAGTTCAAAGAAAAATGAAAAATAATAATATGAAAGAAAGAATTAGTCATAAAAAAAAATATATTATTTTATTTTCATATATTTTTTTTATATTGTGTTTATTATCAGGAATGTTTATGGTACCATTTTTTTTGATACAACAACAAAAATATATTAATGATATACTTCCTGATTTTGATGTTGAATTACAAGGCGATAATTATGATTCTGAACACAAAAGAATTATTCTTTATAATGATTATTCGCAATTTGATTTAAATATTTCTTCAACACTTGAAAATCCTAGTTTATATGATGAATTGAAATATTTTTTTGTTCCATATGGAGAAAATGCACGGTTGGTATATGATGATCTTATTGTTGTTACTGATAATACTATTACTTTTAAACACATAACTCTTTCTACTTATCCATTTATTTGTATTTTCCTTTCATATGGTGAAATATTTAAAGAAGGGTTCAATAAAAATAGTAGTCCACTTCAAGTCGCTATGGAAATAAACGAAGTTTAGTTTATTTTATAATAATAGTTCCTTTTTTAAATTTTATTGCATCTTCAACATCGTTAATATTTGTAATAATTGCAATATTATCTGTTTTATTTACAAAATTAATTGCTGCTTTTAATTTTGGTTCCATCGATCCCTTTCCGAAATCATATTCAGATATTAATTTTTCTAATTCGATAGTAGAAATCTTATCTATTTTTTTTTCGTTTTTGGTATTGTAATCAATGTATACACCATCTACCGCAGTTACAATGAGTAATAAATCAGCACAAATTAAGTTTGCTAATAATGCTGTTGAATAGTCTTTGTCTATTATTCCTTCCATGCTGATTATTTTATTATTTTTTATGATGCACGGAATACCTCCACCAATAGAAGTAATAGTTATACAACCGGAATTTAAAACTTTTTTAATTCCTTCAATTCCAACAAAACCAATTGGTTTTGGACTAGATACAACTTTGCGATAGCCTCTCCCAGCATCTTCAATTATTTTATCATTAGGGTATTGTTGTTTTGCCTCATCAATTGTTTTAAAAAAAGCACCAATTGGTTTTGTTGGTTGTGTTCAAGCAACATCATTTTCATCAACAATTGTTAACGTTTCTAAACAATTTATAGAATACTTGTTTTCTAAATTGTTCGCTAATAGTTCGTTATATATCGCTTTCATTACATGAAAACCAATGTAACCCTGACTCATCGCATTTGCTTCATCTAATTTCATTAATAAATGCTTAGAATTTGTTTTATTAGCATCGTTGATGATATCGAACAATTCTCCACTTTGTGGTCCATTACCTGTAGTTAATAAAACATTTATTCCGTTTTTAACATTATTTACGATAATTTTTGCAATTGGTTCTAATAAAACTGCATCTTTTTTTGGATCGTTGCTTAATGCGTTTCCTCCAACTGATATAACGAGATTTTTTATTTTATTATTCATTTATTTAATAATTGATTTAATAATTGCTTTCATTGCATACAATCGATTTTGAGCTTGTTTAAATACCACAGAATTTTTAGAACTAAATACATCGTTCGTTACTTCAACTTCACCATTTGATACAAATGGGAATTTTTTACCATAATTTTTTGATACATATTGTGCGTATTCAGATGCTGAACCATTTATTGCCGGTAAACAATGCATATATATAAAATCTTTATTAGCGTATTTAATTTTTTTCATATCAACTTGATAATTTTTATATAATTCTAATCTTTCTGGTCATAAATCTTCTGATTCGCCTAAATCAAGAAAAACATCTTGATATATGACATCTACATTTTTTAATTTATTTACATCTTCTACGAATTCTATGCTTCCATTATTTTCATTAGCTATTTTTTTATATTCAATTAATTCGTTGTTACTTGGCCAAATTTTTTTTGGTCCAATACCTATGTAAGAACCACCAAGCATTAATAAGCCTTCAATTAAACTACGAGCAACATTATTGTTACAAGCGCCAACAAATGCAACTTTAATTCCATTAATTTTTCCAAATTTTTCTTTAATAGTCATTAAATCACATATCGCTTGTGTTGGATGGTTTTTGTTGCATAATAAATTTACACATGGTATTTTGGCGTTTTTTGAAAGTTCTTCAATATCTTCATATTTCATACAACGTCATCCAATAATGTCATAAAATTGACTAAAAACGTTTGCACTATCTTTAATTGATTCTTTTTTTCCTAGTTGTGATGAACTTGCATCATTGTAACTAGAACCAATTCCCAATTCGTAACAACCTACTTCTCATGCGGATTTAGTTCTACTAGATGATTTAGAAAAAAAACATACTGCTTTTTTACCTATATTTTTACTACTAATTTTTTTATTTTTTTTAAAATTTAAACCTTCTTCTATTAAATAACTTAATTCAGTAGGTGTTAAATCCTTAATTCTTAATATGCTTTTTCCTTTTAAGCTTTTCATAATATTAAATTATTATATTATTTTGATTATATTAAAATATTAATAATCCTCACGAATTATTGGCATACTCATACATCTAGCGTTACCTTCACCTAATGATAGTTCATCGCCAGTGAATGAATAAACGGTAATTCCAGCTTTTTTTAGAGCGTCAATAGTATGACGATTCCTGTCAAAACCAACAACAACACCTGGTCGTAAAACTAGAAAATTAGTTCCGTCATATTTTGTTTCTCTTTTTACATCATTAGAACTATAATTTCCTGCTACTGGAATTAAAATAGGTTTTCTTTTTATAATCATTTCTAGTACTTGTTTTAAATTCTTATTTAAAATCGCTTCTACTTTAACTGTTTTAGATTCTAAATTAATTTTTCAAAATTTAAATGATTTAACCGCTATAGGAGAATACAAAAATTTATTTTTATCTAACATTGTTAATCATGTATCCAAGTGCATTAGTCTTCCAGTTTTTGGTACATTTATAGCAATAATTTGTTTAAATTTTGTTTGTTCTTTTATCATATTTTTAGCAAGATTTGCAATTGCTTTCAGTGTAGTGCGTTCAGAAACACCCACAACAAGTGTTTCTTTTGTGTACGGAAATACATCACCACCCTCAAGACTTAATTTAGAATTTCGTGAATACACTTGTTTAGTATTGAAAAATTTTGGATGATTTGAAAATACTAATTCGTATATTAATGTTTCGCGATTTCTGATGTTATATTTCATATGGTGAATAGAAACGTTATTACCAATGCTTGCATATCCATCACGTTGAAAGTAAATGTTATCTAATGGTTCAGTTATGTAATCTTTCTTTCCGCCTTTCATTAAATCTAAATAAGATATACCTTCAATTAATTTTCTTATTAATAATTTTGGATTATTTGATAATTTCAATAAAAAATTAGTTATTTTTTGAGAATAGTTTGGTTGTTTAATTTTTGTTTCTAAAACAAATTTTTTTATAAAATTTAATTTTTTATTTTTATCAATTTTTTTTCATGTTTCTATAAAAAGATTTTCCATTAAATGAACTTTAACATTATTTTTTTTAAGTATTTTTACAAATTCATCATGTTCTTTACCAGCTTGAATATAATCTAAATCACCATCCATCAAGAAATGAGAACGTTTATTAATATCAAAATTTTCTAGTTCAGCACCAGGGCGTTGAACAATTACTTCTTTTAGTTTACCTATTTCTGAAAAAACTTTTATACCGAATGTATTTTTAGTAGCCATATATGTAATTATATGTTATGTTGGTATCAATGGTATGTTATTTATTATTGAAAAAGAACTAGAAATAAATATAGAAAATAACGCATATGAGATAATTACAAACGAAATAGAATCTAAACGGTCTAATAAACCACCATGTCCAGGAAATATATTGCTGAAATCTTTTATTCCGCTTTGTCTTTTACAAATACTAAAAAAAAGATCTCCAATAATAGAAACGATACAAAGTATTGCTATAATTACTATCGCTGTAATTCATCATATTGTTAATGAAAATTGATCAGTTAAACATATATTGATTTGTTTGCCAATAAAATTTGATAATGTGTTATATTTTTCTTCACCAAATTCCATTAATGTTAGAACAACTATTAATATTAAAATAGAAATTATCGTTCCTAGTATAGCGCCCTCCCACGTTTTATTAGGTGAAATTTTTGGAGACATTTTGTGTTTTCCAAATCGTGTTCCGCAAAAAAATGCCATTGAATCATTTAATGAAGCAAGTGCGACCAAAATCATTAATGTTGTGAAAAAATATATTGTTGACACATATATAACAATAAATGTTAAAGAATTAGTAATAAAAATCGCTAAAAAAAAAGTAGCTAAAAATTTCATATTTTTTTCTTTTATTTTTTTTAAAAAAAATATAGATAAAAATGAAATAAATATCGAACATAAAAAATACGTTAATAAAAAAATATAATAATACATTTCTGATTTTCAAAAATAAATATTTATTATAAACGGAATAGTAGGTATTAATTGTAATAGAACAAATATAAAAATATAAAAAATTAAAAAAATAATATTTTTACTATTAAAAAAACAATTATTTAATTCTATGATTACGAAAGTTGCTAATATGCATAATAAAAAAATTAAACCAACACTCATAGTAAATTTTCAATAATCAGGTAAAAAAAAAGCAAACCCATCTTTTCTCGGATCGGACAATCACGAAAAAATCAAAAATAATATTGCAAATAGCATTTGATATGTAGAAGTAATTGAACGTTGTTTTATATTTTTTATTGTTTTCATTTTATATTTTCATTAATTCTTCTTCTTTATCGTTAAATATTTTTTCCAATTTAGAATTATATAATTTTGTAATTTTGTCTAATTCTTCATCGAAATTTCTTATCAAATCTTCACTCAAACCATCTATGCTTTTATATTTTTTGCGTACATCTTGACGAATATTTTTTATTTTTGTTTTCGCTTGTTCGTAATATTGTTTAGCATTTTTAACGTTCAATTTACGGTTTTCTTCTGTCGGTGGTTGAAAAATAATTTTAATATTATCTGGATTAACTTGCGGATTAACTTTTAAATTTGAATTATTAATTGATTTTGCAACTTCGCTAATCAAATTACGGTCATATGGTTTTATCGTTACCGTTCTAGCATCTAGCACTTGGATGTTAGCTAATTGATTAATTTTCATAAATTCACCATATGCATCAACTTTAATATCATTGAATATGTTTATATTTACTCTTCCTGAAAGAATTTTAGCAAATTCTTTTTTTAATCATTCTTCTGTTAAAATTGATTCACTATCAAATTCTTTTTTTAATTCATTCCATTCCATGTTAAGTGATTAAATATTTTGCTATTTTAATTATATTAAAAAAAATTAATCAATTATTGTTACTGGAATTTTTCGCTCAATTGCATCAACTATCGCATTATTTCTTTCCATATTAAAAACTAGTAAATTTATTTTATATTCTTCGCATAAAATTAACGATTCCAAATCCATTACTTTTAGTTTCATTTTAATAGCATCACCTAAACTTAATTTTTCGTATCTTATTGCATTTTTATTAACTTTTGGATCTGAATCATATACACCATCAACACCATCCTTTGCAACTAGAATTAAATTTGCCTTTATTTCTACAGCTCTTATAGAAGCAGCGGTATCCGTTGTGCAAAAAGGTCTTCCAGTTCCACCGGCAAATATACAAATTTTATTATTTCTAAAAGATTCATTAACAGAATCGATGTTGTATTCTTTGGCAATTGCCGGAATTTCAAGTAGTGAATATAGATCGATTTTTGAATCTAGTTTACATATCGCTTCTTTTAAAGCGATACTATTAATGATTGTTGCTAACATACCCATGTAATCTGCTTGCGCCGGATTATATATTTCATTATTTGATGAGCCACCACGTCAAATATTGCCACCACCTATAACAATTCCTATTTCGTATTTGTCTTTCAAGCTAACTATTTGTTTTGAAAGATCAATCAATTTTTCATTCGAAATAATATAAGAAGAATCTTTTTCTTTAAGCGCTGCACCAGAAAGTTTTATTATAATTCTATTTTTTCTTTCCATCTACAAACAACAGTTCCTTTCAAGTATCAAATTATTTTTTCATTTGTTCGGCAACTTCTGCTGCAAAATCAACAACTTGTTTTTCAATCCCTTCACCAACTTCGTATCTAATATATTTTAGTAAATCAACATTATTTTCCTTTAACAATTGGTTTATCTTTTTAGATTGATCCTTAACAAATTGTTGATTTACCAATGTTACTTCTGATAATAATTTATTAACCCTACCTTGAACAATCATTTCAGCGCGTTCAGCTGGTTTGCCTTCAGCAATTGTTTGTTCAGTAAGAATTTTCTTTTCATTATTAAGCCATTCTTGATCGACTTCCTTTTCATTTAAAAATTTTGGTGCCATCGCAGCAGCATGCATTGCAATATCTTTTCCTAGTTGTTCGTTTATAGTTCCATTAAACAAAAGCAATACAGCGATTTTTTTATTGCTATGTTGATAATGTGCAAATGTTTGATTTTTTTCTTTGCTTAATATTGAAAATCTACGTAAAGCGATTTTTTCACCGATTCTTCCTGTTATTTCTTTACACGCATAATCAATAGTAGAACCGTTTGCGATTTTTGTTTGCAACGCTTCCTCAATTGTTTTTACTTTTGATGTAATTAAAGTGTTTGATATACCATCAACAAGTTGCATGAAATTTTCGTTTCCAGCAACAAAATCAGTTTGTGAATTGACTTCTAATATAAGTGCATCGTTATCCTTAACTATTACATTTGCGATTCCTTCAGTAGCAAGTGCAGATTCTTTTTTTGCTGCTTTTGCGATTCCCTTTTCACGTAATCATTGTATTGCAGCATCAATATCGTCATTTGTTTCATCTAATGCTTTTTTAGCATCCATAACACCAGCTTGTGTTAAATCACGTAATTTTTTAATTAAATCTGTATTTGCCATATTATTATTCATTATATAATAATGCATTTGATGTTAATTAAAATTTAATGTAATAACACTATCATCAAAGAATATAAATTATAGAAACAATTATTTATTTTCTAATTGAATTTTTTTTGCTTCATTCATAATTGTTGTATAAATATTTTCAATGGAATTAGGTGGTAATTTATTATTTACAAAGCTACGAATTTTCTTTAGAACTAATTCCTCACGATTTTTATCATATACTTGAATATTATTATTTTTTTTATAAATTCCTATTTGTTTTACTATTGTAAAACGCTTAATTAATAATTTTGCAATTTTTTTATCTACTTTATTTATTTTTTTTCGTAAATTTTCCATATTTGGTGTTCGGCTAATGAACATATATTGGCACGGATAACAGGACTTGAACCCATAACAGGCGGATTTGAAGTCCGCAGTTCTACCAATTGAACTATATCCGTACATATTAATTATATGTAATAATATGTACCAAATTAATATGATGGCATTGAAGCTTTTTCAATTAGTTTACGATCTTCTTGTACACCAATGATAGCGGCGTTAGTTGCTTCTGTTATCATTTCTTGTAAAGTTATCTTATCATCTTTATCTATCAAAATATCGTTAATAGTGATATTTGTAATAATTCCTTTTCCAGAAATATTTACGATTACAGAACCATTTTTATAATCATATTCAAATTCCTTTTTTTCAAATTCATCAAGCTTTTTTTGCAATTCTTTTTGCATTTTCTGAGCTTGCGCCATCATATTTTGAATATTCATAGTTATTTATTAATTATTTTATATCACTTTTTCTTTAGTTTGATATATGTACTTTTTGAACATTTTTACTAAATTATTTTAGTAAATTAAATATCTAATCTATTATTAATGAATTTCTTATTATAGTTGCTTTATATTTTATCTATTTAATTTATAATAAAATTAGATGAGTGTTTTAGATGTTAAAGGTTTAACGTGTACCGTTAGAAATAAAGTGTTATATAACAATGCAAGTTTTTCATTAAATAAAGAAGACCATTTAGGAATAACTGGAGCTAATGGCGTTGGAAAAACAACGTTAATTAATTGTTTGGTTGGGAAAACTGAAATTGATACTGGCGATATTATTTGGCAAAAAGGAATAAAAATTGGTTATTTAGATCAACACGCTGATGTTCCTAAGGATATATCTATATTCACATTTTTGCGTGAAGCATTTAAGGATATGTTTGAAAAAGAAAAAGAATTAAACACTATATATGAAAAAATGGCTGAAGCATTTGATGATGATTTAGCAGCGAAAGCTGATGACTTACAGAATTTTTTAATGTATCGTGGGTTCTACGATATTGATGGCAAAATTCAAAAAACTGCTCAAGGATTAGGGATAAATGCTTTTGGGTTAGAAAAACAATTGAGCAATCTTTCCGGTGGTCAAAAAGCAAAAGTAATTTTAGCTAAATTACTCTTAGAATCTCCTGATGTAATAATAATGGATGAACCTACAAATTTCCTAGATAAAGAACATATAGATTGATTAACAAAAGTTTTAATAAATTTCGAAGGCGCTTTCATCGTTATTTCCCATGATTTTAAATTTTTAAATGATATCACTAATTGTATTATTGATATTGAATTTCAAAAAATTACAAAATATACAGGAAATTTTCAACAATTTTTAAAATTAAAAGATGAAGCGAAAACTAATTATATAAAAGAATACGAAAAACAACAAAAAACAATCGCACAATTGCAAGATTATTACAATAAAAATCATGCGCGTGCTTCTACAGCTAGATCAGCACAATCAAAACTTAAACAATTGGAAAAAATTGATGTTATGAATCCTCCAAAAGCACTTCCTCCACCTACTTTTTCATTAACCTCATTGCAAATTGGTTATGGTGTAACTCTAGAAGTAAATGAACTTGTTGTTGGTTATTCACACGGTTTGTTACCACCATTGAATTTTATTGTGAATGCCAAAGAAAAAATTGTCATAGTTGGGTTTAACGGAATAGGAAAATCAACATTAATTAAAACAATAACAGGGAGTATACCACAAGTTAGTGGTTCTTATAAATGAACGGATACTGCTAAAATAGCATATCTTGAACAAGAATTAATATGAGATGATCCAACAAAAAATGCTTTCGAAATATTAAAAGATAAATTTCCGGTATTTGATGATAATGCAGTTCGTAAAAATTTGGCTAAATTTGGTATTACTGGAAAAATATCAATGCAAGCAATTCATTCTTTATCAGGTGGCGAGCAAATGCGAGTTAAATTGTGTATTCTTATGTTAACACCAGCAAACGTGTTAATCTTAGATGAACCAACAAATCACATTGATGTTAATTGTAAAGAAGTTTTAAAAGAACAATTAATGAAATGAGATGGTTCATTAATTTTGGTTAGTCACGAACATGAATTCTATAAAGGTTGAATTGACAAAATTATTGAAGTTAAAAAAAAATAATTATTTCTTGTTTAAACTAACATATTCACAATAAGTAATATTTTTTTTCATGTTTTCTATACTAATTTTTCTATCTGGGATTATATTTTTTGGCAATTTATTGATATCGAATCATTTCAAATCAATTGTTTTATCATGTTCCTTTATTTTTGGTACTCCAATTCATTTGTAACAACAAAATGAAGAATTATAAAATGCATGTTCTTTCTTGTCTTTCGTTTTAGAAACATCTTTATAAACTAAGCTAATAAATTTAAGATCTTTTTTTAATATTTTAATATCTATTTCTTCTTTTGCTTCATGTATGATAGCATCAGTTGGTGATTCTCCATGATCTACGTGACCGCACGCACCAGCTTCTCATTGCAATGGTGCTCATGAATTTTTTGATCGTTGTTGCAATAAGGTAAAAATTTTATTATTATTTTTTTTTAATAAATATAATTGCACACTTGACATGTATCTTGCGTATTCTTTTTTGCTCATGTATAACTAAATTATATTATTTCGATATATTTTTTTTATTTTTTATTTTTCATTCTTCTCTTTTTTTAATTGCATTTCTAATTTCTTCATGTTTTTGAATTAAAAAATGTCTTTTATTTTTAAATAATTCAATTAATTTTAAGTAATATTCATCGATTAACGCTTTATCATCGTCAGGAATAATTGTAATATTACTTTTTACAGGAATTTTTTGACTAATAATTTCATTTTTTGAAATAAAATCTAGTTTATATTTATTTTTTAAATAATTATTTTGTGCTTCAAAATCAAAAAAGAATGAATTAGAAATATTCTTTTTAACAGTATTATTTTTATATTTTTTAATTTTGTATTTTCTCGTTAAAAAAATTGGTAAATATATCTCTATACAATCTTTTTTTTCCTCATGTTCTCACCTATCGTTTCTTCTTCCGTATTCATCATCTCAACTATTTTCATTGATAATTCCTTCAATTGTATTTTTTTGTAACGCATACAATAAAATTATTTTTGTTGGATAAATATCACTATTATTTTTTGATGAAAAAAAATACCGTTCATTTAAAATGTCGTTTTGAAAAATAGATGTTTTTTTACTTATTTCGAAATTATTTCTTTCGGTAGCACATCCTACTAGGAATCAACAATTCCCGACTGTTCTATTAAAGTGAAAATATTTTTTATTATAGCCAAAGGATTCCTTTTTATGAATATATTCCAAATATTCAAAAATTTTTTTAAATGTTAATGATCTATTCTTATAACCATTTAGTAATTGAAATGTGATGTCTTCTGTGTTTAATGAAAATTTAAAAGCACTTGTCGGATTATTAAATTCACTATTAATTTCCTCTGTCGACAAGATTTTAAAATTAGGGAACCGTTCGTTAAAATTTTGAATAAATTTTTTTGCAAAAACAGGAGAACTAAAAAAACTATAATAAAATTTGCCACTATTAATTCATTTTGCTAGGCGCATTTTTTTTCATTTGCCATATCAAAATCAAGAAAAACCCAAAAAACAAAAAATAGTAAGGATAAAATCAGTTATTGTTATTCAATCTCATTCCATATTTATTTTAAAAATGTGTTCCTTTCTTTTATTTCACAATCAATTAAATTGCGATATTTGTCAGATATATTATATTGTTTAGTGTTTATTGAATCGCGTCATATTTTGATATTTTTTTTCATTTGATTAGTCAAAACAAATTTATATTCGATGCCTAAAATTGCTAATTCAGATATTACATAATTAATATTTTTATTTAATATTTGAAAATCATTATTTTTTATAGATTCACCAATTTTTTTTATTTGTGTTCAGATCACTGCAACTGCATTAGGAAAATTAATATCATCGCTAATTGCATCAATAAATTCTGTGCTAATTTCATAATTAAAAATATTCTTTTTTTGATTTAATTCAAAACTAATAAACGCTTTATCCAATTGTGAAAAAATTTTTACTAAATCGTTTATAGATTGTGCAATTTTATCCTTAGAATAATTAATTGGATTTTCATATTGTGTCTGATAAAAAAATCAACGTAATACTTCGTATTTATACTCCATTAAAAAATCTTTTACTAGAATAATATTTCCTAATGATTTTGACATTTTTTCACTATTCATATTAATGTGCCCAATATGCATTCAATATTTTGCAATTCCCATGCCGGTTAAAGCGATATTTTGTGCATTTTCATTTTCGTGATGTGGAAATTTTAAATCAACACCCCCACCGTGAATAGTTACTTGATTACCAATATATTTATTAATAAATAGTGAACACTCAGTATGTCATCCTGGTCTACCCGTAGATCATGGTGATTTTCAATTAATACCTATATTAGTTTTTTTTCATAAAACGAAATCAAGCGGGTTTTTTTTGTTTACATTTTCCTCATTTTTAGCACCTTTTAATAAATTTGATAAATTTTGTTTTGACAAAATTCCATACGAATCAGAAACAGTATCAATATTAAAATAAACATCTCCGTTTGACACATACGCTTTTTTTAAATTAATTAATTTTTGTATATATTCAATTATGTCATCAATGTGTTTTGTAACTCTAGGCATTATTTTCATTTTTTTAATATTAATTTTTTTTAAAATATCTAAATATTCATGGTAATAAAAATCACTCAATTCGTTTTCAGTTTTTTTTACTTCTTTTGCTTTAAAAATTATTTTATCATCAACATCTGTAATATTGTGAACATATATTACTGTATTTCCTAGATATTCTAAAAAACGTCATAGTACATCAAAAGTTATTATGGGTCTAGAATTTCCTATGTGTATATCATTGTAAACTGTCGGTCCACAATTGTACATAGTAATTTTTTTTTCATTTAAACTATGTTTTTTTTGTGACAACGAATCGTAAATTTTCATAATTTTTTATTTATTCTTTAATTATATTTGCAAACGATAATAAAATAGCCTTTTTATATATATTTTTTGCAATGTTATAATTGTTTGTAGTTTGTGAAGAAAATTTTTCCATCATAACCCCACCATTTATCTCAACAATCATATAATTGTTTTTTATTTTTGCAACATCTATAGAACAAAAATTAATATTTATTATTTTTGATGCTAAAATAGTTATTTTTTCGATTATTTTTTTTATTTTTTCATCGTCAACAATAATTGCTTTTGCACCATGTTGCAAATTATGTTTTCAATTTAGTAATATTTTTTTTCCTTTCGCGGGGATCGTGTTCAAATCTATTGCTTCATCTGGAATAATATTTATTTTATTTGCAAAATAATTTATTGTATTAATGCCGTCACCAATAATAAAAGGTCTTTCTTTTTTGTAAATTAATTGAACCTTATTTTTTAATAAAATTGCTCTAAATTCGTTTTCATATTCAACGTAAGGACTTACACATATGCAATTGTAAATAGCTAATTTATTTATAGCGTTTTCTAATTCGTTTTTTGTTGTAATTAAAAAGACATTTCTCCCACCAGTACCGTTATTTGGTTTAAGTACAATTTTTTTGTATTTTTTTAACATTTTTTCACCGATATCAATATTAAAATTTTTTGTCATAAAAAAAATATGTTCAAAACATTTAATTTTTTTTTCTTTTAAAATAGAACTAACTGCTGCTTTGTCATCAACAATCAATCTAATAGGGGCGTTATCTAACGGGAATTGATATCCCGAAATATAATAACTAATGTTATTTTTAGTTAAACGAAAATTCCAATCATCAGAAAACGATTCTATTTTTATATTATGTTTATTGCAAATTTCAGTAATAATTTTATGTATTTGACTTCTAAATTTCATATATTTTATTTTCTTTTATTATTTGTTGAATCTTTTTTATCTATGCTTTCTTTCTTTAATTTTAATTCATATTCACGAATAAGTTTTTTTTTCAATTCTTCATTTTCTTTTGGCGCGATATTTTTTCCGAAAAATACCCCTATAACGATTAATATTATTGAAGCAAGCGAGATCAAATAAAATATAAAAAATAATAAATAAATTGTATCTGAATTAAAATTACTAAATATAAAAACTATTATTGATTCATTATTAGAAGACTTCAATAAATTAGAAAATAGGCATATTGTTGCAGAAACAATACATATAATTATTCTTGAAATAGGAAAAGAATATATATAATTTTCATTTTTTTTATTTTTTTTCAAAATATTCTTATCAGCGTTAATTCCGAAAATTTCTAAAATATTTTTCAATGTCGAAATTCCTATAAACGATCCACAAATTATGTATATAATTGAATCGAATATTGTGTATCCATCAGTGTTTTTTGGTATGCTTATCACAATTCCGAATAAAATTCCAATAATTAGAAATGAAAAAAATAAAATAATAAATAAAAAATTTATTATTCATTTTAAATAAATAATTTTTTTTGGTTTTGTTTTATAAATATATATTGTTCCATTTTCTTTTTCTTGTTTAAGCTTTTCAAGTATTATTTGTTTTATTGCTACGTTTTTAATTACACTTGCTTCATCGTTAGAAAAATTAGACAAAAAATTATTAAAATTATTGATTGAGGAATTATTTTTATTATCACTATCAATAACGATTTCCTTGTTGTTATTGATATATTGTTTTTTTTCAAGATCGAAGTTGCATAAATTTTTTAAAAAAATAATTAAAGAATTAGTTTCATCAATTATTTCTATTTCACTAAATGTTAAATTTTCGTTTATTTTAACATTGTATTTATTAGCAAATGAATTGGATATTTTTCTTAATTTTTCTTCATTTTTGGTAGAAGAATTATTTTTTAACATAAAAAAAGCAATTTCTAATTGTTTTTTTATTATATTTTGAAGTTGAACATTATTTGATACGTATTTAATTAACGTTTCGTTTGTTAACGTTTCTGAAATATTTGAAACTATTCTATTAAAATCACTTTTTCTTTTCATATTTTATTATTTAATTAAAAAAATTTTAATACTAACATAAGGGTTAATATTACCATTTTTTATATTATAGTCTAGCGTATACAAATTATCTAACAATTTATTCATTTTGTTTATTTCGACATTTTCAATATTTTTTTTATTAATTCTTTGTTGAAATAATGACATATTTGTTGCTAAGAAAATTTCATTTGATGACATATTTGTTTCAAATGCTATTTTTAATAATTTTAAATTAAATAATTGGTTAGAAATTATTTGTAATAATTCGATTGGTTGATATTTATTTTCTATTAATTTATCATATAACCTAATCGCTTCGCTTTTTTTATTATTTAAAATAAAATTAATTAATTCGAAAATATTATTATCGTTACTAGGAATAATAAAGTTTCCAATATCAGAAGCATCAATATTTTTTTTATTTAATAATATAATTTTATTTAATTCGTTTTCCACGATAAATGGATTATTGGCAGTAATTTCTACTAAATTACTTAATGCATCTTCATTTAAAAAAATTTCATTTTTTTTTAATAATTCCACTATTAAATTATTTTTCTTTAATTCGTCGAATTTTTCCACTTTATTAAGTTCAATTTTTTTACTTTTAATAATTTTACTATCAAAATCAGTTTTACTTTTTGCGTTTATTATTAAAATAAATTCATCTCCATTATCGTTATTTTCTAGTAAATCAATTATTTTTTCTTTCATTTCGCCATCATTATCTTTTAATAAAAAACTAGCATTGTGTATTACAAATATTTTTTTTTCGTTAAAAATATTCATTTGTTGTAACGAATTAATTATTTCGTTACAATTTTCATCAAAAAATATGTGTTCTATTTTTTTAATATTTAATAAATTAATTTTTTTTAAAACGGAATAGTTTAAATTTTCATTATCTATTCCATAAAACACTATCATTTTTTATTTTTTAATTCTTTCGTATAGGATTATACATATAAAATATATGTAATAATAAATTATCATAAAAAGATTTGTTGAAATGAATAACGGTATTTTGATATTTATATTTTGGATATTACTAAGCGTTGAATAAACAATATATGAAACACCATTTAAGAGAAATGGGAATCATACAATTCAAAAAGTAAATAAATATAAAAAAAATAAAAATATAAAAAAATAACTAAATGCAAAAGAAAAAAATATTGTTCATAAACTTATGTTTTTGTTCATTAACGCAACAAAAGGTAGAGTTATTAAAACTGTTACGATATCAATTAAAATTTTCTCAATAAAATAATTATTAATTTGTTGTTCCGAAATGTAGATAATTATTAAAGAACACGCGTAGCTCATACAAAAACCATAATTAAACATGCATTCTGGCCCGCTTATTATTATTAATAAACCAGAAAGTGAAACAATATCATATTTATTTTTTATATTTTTAAATATTTTCGTTAATATCAAACACATTAAAACACGCATAATACTTGGCGAAAAATTAAGGAAGTAAGAAAAAATAATTGTTATTAGTAAAGAAAAATAATAAGAATATTTTTTATTTTTAATTATTTTTTTTATTACTATATTTATAAATGAAATTTGAAAGCCACCTATAACAATTAAATATGTTATTGACATATTGTTAATATTTTGATATATTTCCCACGAAATATTATTATTTTTAATATTAAAAATAGTTAACGAGATCATTGCTGAACCATATTCATCATAAAAATTTAAAATACCATCAATAATACGTTTTCTTAAATTAATATTAAATATTTTATCTAGTGATAAATTTAAAAAATCAAAGAAAATAAAATCGTTAATAAAAAACTTAATTAATACTATTATTAAAGCAATGTGAAAATATATTAATATAATTTTGTAAGGAATATGTTTTTTATAAACGTATATCAAAACTATTAGTAAAAATAAAAAAAAATAAAAATCTTTAAAAAAACCATAAATTAAAATATTTGTTAATGCAAATAATAATAAAAAATGGTATTTTTTTTGTTTATTAAAATTATTTAATAATAAATGTTCGTTCATATTATGTTCCCTAAGAATAAAATATGCATTTTTTTATAAAAATAAGTAAATTTGAAGTATAATACGAATGTATAAAGAAAGTAGTCTTTTTGGCTCACCTGATATGCAACATTTATTGTTTGATTTGGGTTTTCCTTTAATTGACACTGTTTTTATATAACTATAAGATTATTTGAATGAGTGGTTTTACCAAAAAAATTAACAACGATATAAAAGAAAGTAAATTAATTGTAATTGATTCAACTGGGAAAAACCTTGGACAAGTGACTAGAAGCGTTGCTATCGCAAAAGCGAAAGAGCAAAACCTTGATTTAGTTTTAATTTCCTCATCAGATAATGAAAAAAATAAGCTTCCAGTTGCAAAAATTATTGATTATAAAAAATTTTTATATAATCAAAAAATAAAAGAAAAACAAGCAAGAAAGAATCAAGAGATTATTACAGTAAAAGAAATTAAAATTCGTCCACAAATTGGTAACCACGATTTGATG
>JAITHU010000005.1 GCA_031279765.1 Mycoplasmataceae bacterium | reverse complement strand
AAATGAATAAAAATAATACTAAAAAAATAGATATCGTTTCTAGTATAAATGATATAGAAGACGAATAATTTTTATCTAGTATAATTTAGATATGAATAAATCGAAAAAAAAAATAGATAACCGTGTTTCTATTAATTTTAAAAAACAGTTAGAAAAAGTTGAAATAGGAATAAAAAATGGTGTATTTATTTTTTCATCTCCGTTGTCAATTACAGAATTTTCTACAAAAATAAATAAAACAGCAAGCGAAATATTAAAATTTTTTTTTTTAAAAGGACAAATTTTAAATATTAATAGCATTTTATCCGAGGAACAAATTGGAGAATTTTGTTTAGAAAATAATTTAGATTTCGAAAAAAAGAAAGAAATAAATGAAATTAATATTTTATCTAATTTAAAAATAAATGATGAAGCAGATAAACTATCGCCTAGACCACCAATTGTAACAATTATGGGTCACGTAGATCATGGAAAAACAACATTACTTGATTATATTCGCAAAACAAAAAATGCTAGTAACGAAGTTGGCGGTATAACTCAACACATAGGTGCGTATCAAATTGATTACAAAAAAAATAAAATTACGTTTATTGATACACCTGGTCATGCAGCGTTTACAAAAATAAGAGCAAGGGGGGCGAATATTACAGACATAGTAGTACTTGTTGTTGCAGCGGATGACGGAATAAAAGAACAAACAAAAGAAGCAATAAATCACGCGAAAGCAGCTAATGTTCCGATAATTGTTTTTATTAACAAAATGGATAAACCTAATGCTAATCCAGAGGTGGTTATGTCGCAATTATCAACATATGATTTAACACCAGAAGAATGAGGTGGAGAAACAATAGTTGTTAAAGGATCGGCGTTAAGCGGTAATGGAGTTGACAAATTACTCGATAACATTGTCACATTAGGGGAAATTAACGAAATTAAAGCTAATCCTAATAGAACCGCTACTGGTACTGTTATTGAATCAAAATTTGAAAAAGGATTAGGACCAGTTGCTACAGTTATAGTAACAAATGGAACACTAAAAAAAAATGACTTCATTATTGTTGGTTCTGCATTTGGAAAAATACGTTTATTGATAGATGAAGATAATAAAAAAATGGATTACGCCTTGCCTTCTCAACCAGTAAAAATAATCGGATTAGATCAATTGCCAGAAGCTGGACAAAATTTTGTTGTAGATATTTCAACTACATTTATTAAAGATATTTCTGAAAAAATAAAACAAGAATCTGTTATTGAACGTTTAAAACAAAGATATGAGAGTAATAATGTTAATAACGAGGAAAGTGATAATAAATGCATTAATATAATTTTAAAAACTGATACACATGGTTCATTAGAAGCTGTCAGTACGCTATTAAAAAATATCAATGTAAACAAAATTAAATTAACGATTATACATTCTGCGGTAGGTGAGGTTAGCGAAACTGATGTTCAATTAGCGAGAGCATCAAAACCACCGGCGATCATTGTTTGTTTTAATGTTTTTGCTAATAATAATATAAAAAAAATTGCTAATAATTTTAGTATTAAAATTTTAAATTACGATATTATTTACAAATTAAGTGAGGAAATAGAAAAAATTCTAAAAAATGAATTAGAACCAGAATATGTTGAAGAAGCAACGGGAATAGCAATAGTACGACAAATATGATCGCATTCAAAAATCGGAAAAATAGCTGGATGTTTTGTTGAAAATGGTGAAATACACCGTTCAGATTATGCTAGAATATTTAGAAACGAAAAAGAAATAGCAAATACAAAAATTATTTCGCTACGTCACATTAAAGAAAATATAAATAAAATAAGTGCCAATAACGAATGTGGAATCGTCTTAAACAATATAGATGATTTAAATATTGATGATAAAATAAAATGTTACAAATTAACGCTTAAACAAAATGCATAAAGAAATAAAAAATAAAATTGTCGAACGACAACACGAACGTTACGAATCATTAATTCTTAATATTTTAAACCATGCATTAAAAAATGAAATATATAACGAAGATTTAAAACAAGTTTGTTTTACATGCGTTACTTTATCTAACGGAAATAATTTTGCTAAAATTTATGTTGATTGTCACGAACGTCAAAATATAGAAGCAAAAATAAAAAAATTAAATCTCTTAAAAGCGCCATTTAAGACGCAAATAGCGAAATTAAGTAACTTCAAAAAAACACCAGAAATACATTTCGTAAAAGATGAAAGTATTGATAATTTTTATCATATTAACAATTTATTAGGTAAAATAAAATAAGATGGATAATAAAAAGAAAGAAAAAAAACAAGAAGTAAATAAAACTAGTGATGGTTTTACACCACCACCAAAAGTTTTGACAAATGACAATATTGATATTAATTCAAAAGAATTAGGTAGTTTTGAGAATGTTGATACAAGTGGTTTAGAAGAATTTGTCGAAGAAGCTAAGAAAAACGACAAAAAAAATATAAAAATTGATTTCGAAAGATTCGAAAAGAAGAAAAAACAAGAAAAAAATAATTGAATAAATGTTAAATTTGATATTTGATTATCTTCTAAGAAAGCAATTTTATTTATTTGATTAATAATAATCGGAACAATAATTTTCCTTTTAACATTACAATTGCCATTAATGATTGTCACAGATGGAATTATCAACAACAGAAATAATGTTGATAATTTACCATGAGTATATCCAACGTATAGATCGATGCAAGTATTTGGGTATATTTCTTTGTTTTTGCCAACTATTCCGTTATTTTTTCTTTTAACATCATGAATAGTAGGAACAAACGGAATAATAAAATCAAAAAAATACATATTATTTTTTTGATTTATACTGTGTGTATCACTTTTATGTATGTTTTTAACTATTATTTTAAGTTCAACAATAATATCAAACCATAATTCGTTTTGAATATAAAATTATCATATTTTTTCAGTAACGATTTTAATTTTCAATTTATTAGCTTTTTCTAATTTAGTACCAGGATTTTCACCTACAATCAAAAAATTAGTATTTTTAGTTACATTCTCAGAAATATTAACATCATACTTAGATTTTAAAATATTTTTTATCTCGTAACGTGACAATTCAAATGAACCAGTAACAACAACATTTTTTCGATAATAAATACTTTCTTTTTCTAATATAGATTCATCAACATTAGAAATATAATTCATATTCACGTTATTTTTTTTTAGTTCATTAATTAATTCAAGATTATCTGAATTATGAAAAAAATTGATAATAGAATTAGCAACTGTTTCTCCTATATCATTTAAATTAGAAAGTTCTTCGAAATTTGCATTTATTAGATTATCCATATTACGAAAATGTTCTGCTAATACTCTAGATGTTGCTTCTCCGATGTGTCTTATCCCAATTGAAAATAATAATTTTTCAAGTGATTTATTTTTAGAATTTTGAATGCTTTGCCAAATTTTATTAAACATTTTTTCTTTAATTTTAAAATCATTTTTAATAATTAAATCTTTTTTTTCATCTAAACAATACAAATCTTGTATTTTGTTAATTATTTTTTTTTCATATAATTTTTTTATATTTTTTTCAGATAAATCACTTATATCAAAGCATTCCTTCGAACAAAAATGAACTAATGAAAAAATAATACGTTCTGGGCACGCAATATTCGTACAATATTGATCGATTTCATTATTTTGTTTTTCTAATAATGATCCACAAAATGGACACTTACTAATAGGAGTAAATACTGCTAAATCATTTTTACGTTCAGATAAAACTGGACCTATAACCTTAGGGATTATTTCACCAGCTTTAAAAACCTTAACAATATCTCCGATTCTTATATCGTTCTCTTTGATATACTCAGCGTTATGCAACGTTGCTGAAGAAACGATAGTACCACAAATATTAACAGGAGATAATTTCGCAACGTACGTTACTTTTCCTGTTCTACCAATACTTTGAATAATATCTAACATTTTAGTAGTTACTATCTCTGGTGGAAATTTATACGCTGTTGCTCATTTAGGAAATTTTGAAGTAGTGCCAATTGATTCATATAAATTAATGTTATTTACTTTTATTACTATTCCATCCATAGGAAAAATGAAATTATTTTTAATATTTTTTATTTTTTCTATGTAATCAATTATTCCTTTTGCACCAATTACAATAGATGTATTTGAAGGTGTTTTGAAACCAAATTCTTTTAATTTATTTAGCACATCAAACTGCGTAATAATATTCATTTTTTCGATAGTGTTATCATCCGGTATTGAATACGCCAACATTTCTAATTTTCTTGTTGCTGTTACGCTTGAATTTAAATTTTTAACTGCACCAGATGCGGCATTTCTCGGATTAGAAAATTTTTCATTGCCTTGTAAATTTTTATTTAATTCGTTAAATACATCTATTGACATAAATATTTCTCCACGTATTTCTAACCTTTTATGATCTACGTTAAGATTTAATGGAATATTGCGTATTGTTTTAACGTTTTCTAGTATATCTTCTCCAAATTTGCCATCACCACGAGTTATAGCATGTTTAAGAATGCCATTTTCGTATATCAAAGATATACTAATACCATCAATTTTAGGTTCTACACAATATTCTATATCTAAATTTTTTTTTAAATCTTTACAAATGTTAGCATCGAATTTAATAATTTCTTCATATGAATATTGATTAGAAAGTGAAAGCATTGGTAAAACGTGTTCATATTTTAAAAAAAAATTAGAAATATATCCACCTACACGTTTGGTTGGAGAATCTTCTGAAATTAATTCTGGATGCTGCTTTTCTAAATCTATTAATTCTTTTAACGCTAAATCAAATTCTTCATCAGATATTGTAGGCGATGAAAGCGCATAATATTCATAATTTCATAAATTAATTTTTTTTTTTAAAAATTCAATGCGTTTTTTTATATCTTCGTAGATCATATATAAATTATAATATTAGTATTGTTGCAATAATTAAAGAAAATATTGTTAAAATTAACAAAAGTAAAATAATTAAATATACCGTTCTATAAGAAAATTTACTGTTTATTTTAAAATTCTCAATGTTAATTATTTTCTTGAAACAATTCGTAACGTCATTATTTCGAATTAGTTTAGGCACATTTTTTTTATTTGTACAATTATTTGTATTAATTTTTTTTTCAATTTCAAATAAAATATTTTTTATTTTTATTAAAATTAAATAATTTTCATCAGAAAATAATCAATTTTCACTAATTGTTCCATCATCAAAAATAATTTTCGAATTATCTAATGTATTTTTTAAATATTCAATTTCATTAGTAAATTTTTCCGCTTCATCATTTTTAAATTCGTTAATTAATTCTTCTAATTCATTTTTATACGGAAATTCTTTATTAATAATAACTGTGTCAATATATTTATCTTCTGTTGGAAGAAGATTTTCCAAAATTTTTGGATTTAATTTATTTATTTTTTTTTGGTATTCTTTCGTTTGTTTCGCTAGACTAGATAAAACATTAATTGCATTATTTTCGTTTTCAATTTCCAAGCGATAGTCTTTATATTTTTCAATTCTTGTCATATTTTTATTTTTCTAATAATCTATTTAGAAAAATTGTTAAATTATTAGTTTTATTAGGAAAAAACAATTTCATATTTTTATTTAATTTCGCTAATAATTCTAATTTAATTGATAATTTTTCTATTTCATTAGAAAAATTATTTTCGATTAAAGAAATTTTTTTATAATTAATTTTTTTATAATTATATGAATTTAATAAATATAAAATTAGCGATTCTAAAAAAATAATTGTTTTTTCTTCACTAATAAAATATTTTTTAGCATCACATATTTTTTTAAATATAGGATAATACGCTTTTGCTAAATATTTTTCATCGTTAATCATAATGTTTGAAGAAATAATCGAATAAAAATGTGTTTCTGCAATATTTTTTTTCATTTTTTTAAATTTCATTTCACAAATGCACATAAGGCAATAAAATATTGCAATAGGTATCCTAAATAAACTATCAAACCCATTTTTATTAGCGTTTATAAATTTTTTATTTTTATTTTTAATAATTTTATATATTTTTTTATGAGAAGTAATTTTGTGTGAAGAAAAAACATTAATTAACAACATGATTATTTATTATTTATTTTTTTTTCAATTTCTTTTTTCATAAAATCTAATAATCATTTTATTTTTGGATAATCCATACGAGTAGGACCGATAATTGATAATTGACGCTTTTCATCGTTATCAGTATTTATCATTGTTGATGCGATAGCAAAATTATTACTAAAATTTTTAGTTTCATCATCATTAAAAAAAATGGTAGTATTTCCAGTTTTTAACAAACTATATGAAATATGCTTTCAAACATTTGTATCTTCAAGAATTTCAAGTATTTTTTTCATTTTTTTGCTATCTTGAAATTCAGGACAAGCAGGTAATCATTTAATACCATATAAATTATTTTTATACGTTTGTTTAAAATCAAATATTTTTTCAATAATTTTTTTAATACAAAACTCATATTCGTGAACCATTTTCCTAATTATTTCCTTGATGCTATCTATCTTTTTGCATATATCTTCTACTTTTGTATTTACAAGTCTATCATTAAAAATACGAACACATGTACAAATATCATCAAGATATTTACCGTTGTCTTCAAAATGAATAATATTTTTATTGATCGCACCATCTGATGTAACCAAAATAATTAGTACTGTTTTTTTATCAATTTCTATTAAATCAAATCTTTTAAGAAAACATTTTGAATTAGTAATCGTAACTACGGATGGAAGTTTTAAAGATTCGTTAATAATAGAAACCGATTGATCAATTATTGCATCAATTGAAACATATCTCTGCATAAAAATTTTTTCAAGCTTATCTTTAATATTATTTTCAATTTTTGGTTCCAAAATAGTTTTTTCATAATATTTATAACAACTAATTGATGGTATTCTTCCCGATGAAACATGCGCCTTTTCTAAAAACATTTTTTTTTCTAAAAACATCATTTCGTTTCTAATAGTAGCGGATGATATTTTTGGCAAATATTTTTTAATAATATCGTTACTTGAAACCGGTTTAGCAGTGCGAACATGTTCTTCAACGATAGCTTTAAGTATTAATTTTTGTCTATTAGTTAAATCCACATATGTATTATAATATACATAGAATATATAATAATATATAACAAAATGGGTTTTTTTTCATCGTTAAAGACGCTTATAACAAAAAAGTTCATAACAAAAAATAGTAATTTAATAATTACATCGACAATTTCGTCACTTTTTGGTTGTGCTTCAATTGCTGCTGTTGCATGTTCTAGTTGATATATTGCAACAAATTATTATGCAAACAATGAATATAAAAAATATTGAACAATGCGTTTTGAATTAGATACACAAAAAACCGAAGATCCTACAAATGTTTCGTTTCTTGGCATAAATAACGAACAAGATGCGGAGGAATATGCAAAAAAAGCTGCTGATAATTATTCAAAAAACTTATTGAATAAAGGAATTTCTGGGTACGAAGTATCTCCTGAATATTACTACGGAAGCGACAATGTATGACATATTTTTATAAATTCATCTATTCCGAATGTACAAGTTGAAAAATATAACGATAAAGATAAAACAAAAATAGACTTAGCTCCGGCAATATTGTATCCGGAATTTTTACGTTCTTCTAGATTATCATTACTCATTAATCCAGATACTTCGTACAATGATGGTGGAAATCCAAATAATATCAATAATTCTGTTTCAGTAATAAACCAAGATAATTTATTTAATAGTTCAAGTGATATAAAATATTGCAAAAATAATGAAAAAGTTAGCATAAACCTTTCAGAAACATGAGAAAATTTCACAAACTATTTCGAATGAGCAAAAGGTACTGATGATAACCCTAATAATGCTACTCCAGAAATTTATATAATTAGAGATCAAAACGCCTTACTATCTAGAATGAATTTTATCTTGCAAACGTATTATTATAGTATAAATTTTGCTCACCATAATTTAAATGTAAATGATGTACCGAAAAATTACTTCACAGATGAAAATTGGAATAATAATTACGATAGTTCTTCAGATCCATGAAATTATCTATCGGAAAGCGAACAAACTTTTGCGAAAGATATTGTTAAAGATGAACCAAGTGTTGATCAATTAATTATTTCTGGAGTAAAACCAAATGATAGTGCTGATAATAAAACAAATTTTTTTTCATGAAATGATTTTAATAACGATTTAAAAAATAACACATATGAAACATCTGGTGGAACAAACATAAATTGTGGTTCATTTTGAAAATATATTGATTCTGATTACGATGAAAATAAAAATATAACAAAACATTCAGGAACAATAAAATATAGTTGAATGAAAGAATACGTTTTAGGGATAATCACAAAAGATAATTATCGCGATTTTTTCCCTGAAAAAAACCCAAATAACGAATCAAAAGATTCGAATAATCAAATACTAGTAGTATCAGATGCAAATACGTACGCAACATCGTTATTAAAATCAGAACTTACAAATACATCATCTCCATTACAAATAAAATCATTTGTTAATTCTCCAACAGAAGACGCTCCTAATAAAACTAAATCAATAATTTATTGTTGTCAAACATCGATGATTAAAAATAATAAATATTTTTCTAATAATTTGTTTAATGTTGATGCATTGTTGTCAGCTTTTATTTCGATAATTTTTTTTATTTCTTCTGTAGGAATAATTGTTTCGTTTCTTTATAGAGTACCTGGGTTTTTTGCTTTTTTATTTATTGCAGCAGCTACATCATTAACTTTTTTATTTCTAGTTTTATCTGGCAACGTTATTTCTTTTGGAATTTTTATAGGTGTTTTTGCGGGAATTTCAATGAGTTTTTTGTGTGTTTTAGTATTAATATCAAGAATAAAAAAATATACCGTTGCAAGCAAAAGTATAGGAATTGGTGTTAAAAAAGGTGTTGCATCATCTTTTTTGCAACTAATAGATTTACATATTTTATGTATTTTAATTGGTGTTTCATCAATATACTTCGGAATAGTTGATATAAAAAAATTTGGTTTAACTATTTTATTGTATTCACTCGTATCGTTTGCACTAATTAATTTAGTTTGAATCATATGCATGTTTTTTTTATTTAATAATAAAAAAATGTATTTTAAAAATAATTTTTGCTTTCATTGAAAAAAAATGTTAAAATTTTGCAATAAAAATATCGAAAACGATAAAAAAACTATCCTTTTTTCAACTGTAGAAACCTTTGATTTTAATCCGATAAAAAAAATAAGTTTATTTAATTTTAAAGCAACAATCTCAATTATTTTTATTGTTGGAATTTTATTATTTTTAGGAATGATTTTATTTTTTACAATAGGCGTTCATGCTTCGTATTCTTTTTATGGTGGAACAAAAATTATAATCCCTTGCAACGGAAACGAAAATATATTAAAAACCATCATTGAAAATAATGGTCAATGAAATATAGAAATCCAAGGAAATGATAATGAAACATATTTGTATATGTTTTCATCAACAACTTTTCTACCAAGTGATATTGCTAATTGAATACCTTCTAATTTTTTTATTGGTGTTGATTTTTTTGTAGAAAACATTTCAAATGCTAGTTCAATAGAATTTTTAAAAAACACTTTTATAGTCTTATTAATTATTGTTGGATTTATAGTTATATATTCTGCTATTCGTTTAAATATTACATCAATAATGCCAATTTTTGTTGGGGTTAGTATTCCACCAATAATTGCTATGTCGTTGTTAAGTATTTTTCAAATACCGTTCGATTACAATATTTCTTTATTTTTAATATTATTTTTTTCACTAAACTCTTTGTTTGTTATCAATTATGTTGGAAATATGAATAATCAATGAATAAAATCACAATTATTTTCAAAAAATAATATTAAAAAAATACTTAATTACGAATTTAGTAATTCTTTTGTTTTATTTTCGGTATTTTATGGAACAATATTTTTTTCTTCTTTATTTTTTTTAATTTTTTCATCACAAAATAATATATGATTCTATGGGATATTAATAATTTCTTTAATCCCAACAGTAGTTATAAATTTTTATTTTATAACACCTATAATGGCATTTTTTATTAATTTACGTTATAAATATATTTATATATCACACCTTTCTTCTGAATTTAATGGTTTAAATTACGATGACATTGATGAACAAATAATTAGAAATATTAATAAATTCAAAGGTTCGAAAAATATAATTGCATAATTTTTTGTAAAAAAAGCATATATATTATTAGATGAACATTGTTAAACAAGTAAACAATAATGAATGCGGTGTGTGCGTTATAGCGATGTTATATGAACATTATTACCACGATAATAAGAAACTAGAAATATTAGAAACATCAAAAGTTACAGAAAACGGATTATCAATATATGATTTCGAAACTCTTGCATCTGAGTTTGGAATTTTTATTGAAACATTTCAAATTGATTGAGATGAATTTTATTCATCAAATTTTTCTAATTTTCATGTTGCTTTAATAAGAAAAAATAATGGTATGCATTATATTGTATTTAAAAAGAATAAAAATAATATTGAAATTTGAGACCCAGAAGATGGGTATTATACTACAACAGCAAAAATCTTCTCCAATTCGTTTGCTAATATTATTATGAGTACTGAAAAAACACATTTCAAAGTAAATGTAGAAAATATTAAAAAAATTAATTTATTACAAATGATAGATATTAGATTTTTAATAATTTCTTTTATTTTAAATGCAACAATAATCGGAGTTTCTATATTGTGTGCGAATTATATTAACGTTCTAATTGATAATTCAATAAGTATGCTATCTATGGAAAATCTCTTAATAATTTCAATTTATTTCACACTTATTTTTATTAGTAATTCTATAACTAAATATATCTTAAATATTTATATTTGTAAATATATTAAAATAAATTACATATTTTTAACAAATAATTTTATTAAATCATTAAAAATAAAAAATAAAACATTTATTAAAAAAATAGATAAAAATCATTTTTATTTAATAGATAATTGTATTCAAACAATAGTCACATTTTTAGTATCTGAAATTAATAATTTTCTAATTAATTGTACACTAGTTTTTATATGTGTTATTATAATTTCAACTATTTCGTGACTATTTATGTTTATTTTAATAATTTCAATTATATTTATATTTTTTATCGCATTAGCACATTACAAATTTCAACAAAAAAATATTTGTCAAATACTAGATAACGAAGTCGATAATAGCATTAATATTAGCAATTATATCAATTATATCGGCAACGAATTTAATTCTTTGATACATAACGAATTTTTAACAAAAATTAAGAATAATTACTTAAATTTTCAAAATATTTATACTATCAAAGAAA
>JAITHU010000043.1 GCA_031279765.1 Mycoplasmataceae bacterium | reverse complement strand
CAAATTTCATCAGAATTTCCAGAATCATTTACACAAAGAATGAATTTTCGCTTCCCATTATCTTCTTTGTTTAATTCTAGCACAGCCTGACCGGTGGTTCCACTACCTGCAAAAAAATCAAGAACCAAGATATCTTTTTTCGAATATGATTGCAACAAAAAACAAATTAAATCAACAGGCTTAGGATTTGAAAAAGATTTATTACCTAAAATTGAAGATAACATAATTGTGCCACCATTACTTGAAAATTTTAAAATAGATTCAATTGGATGTTCTAGTTGGTCTATTCGGTTTTCATCAATAAAAATTTTTGGTCTTATAGAATAACCTTTTTTAGTTTTTTGTATATCCAATAATTTTTTATCAACATAAAATTTTGCATCTGTTATGCCTCTACACCAACACCCTAAAACACCTCCCTTTCTTAATGGAGGTCTAATAGGTGTGTAACCTTTTTGAATTAATGACTTGTCTGTTGAATAAATATTTTCAGCATTATTAGTAGGGTTATTCATTATTAAATCACGATTGTAATCATTCTTAACAATAATGTCTTTTGTTTTTTCATTAAAATAAAATGTATAACCCATAGAAGGTCTGTCAACTAATTTATCGTGTCCAAAAGATGTATCAAATGGGTAGTCTAAATAATATTTTTTTCCATCTTCTACACGTATCTTTTTACTTAAATCTAAAAAATCTTTAGTCATCAAAATTTTCTTATTTTCACAATTAGTTTTTGAATAAACCAAAATATATTCATTATTTTCTTGTATATTTTTTGCTCCTTGTTGATAATTTGATTTATCTCATATCAAATTACCAATAAAACATTTCTCTGTAAAAGTTTTATCAAAAATTAGTTTAAAGTGAGCGACGTTATTATTAGTAATGCTACAAAAAATAACTCCTTCATCACTCAACAATTGTTTTGCTAATTCCAACCTTGGTTCTAACATCGATAAAAGCGAATCTCTTTCTAATTTATTATCATAATTTGTATCTGCAAATTCACCTTCACTATTCATACCATAAGGAGGATCAATATAAATAATATCTATTTTATTTTTATAACCAGCCGCAATTAAATTATTAAGTGCATCATAATTATCGCCAATGATCAATTTGTTTTCTCCGCCCTTATTAATTTCATCAACTTTTTTTAAATATCTAGCTGTATCTCTAAAATTTTCTATTCGTTTTTCAAAGTAATATCCTGTTGCTGGGTTTTGCGATCCTCATTGAAAAATTAAATCAACTTGTTCTTTTGTATTTGCTAAATTTATAAGTTCTTTTAATGCGTTAAAATTATTTTTTATGATGATATGATCTTTTAATCTTAATTCCAATTCATCAAGTTTATCTTGTTTGTATTTTTCAAGAGAAGCTCTCTCTCTCTCTCTCTCTCCCTCTCTCTAGTTTCATTTCTTTTTATTTAAATTATAATAAAAACAACAAATGAGCTCAAGAATATTTTTCAAAAAAACTATCTGAAAAATTCATTTTTTATTTTTAATAAAAACAATTATTCTTTTAATTGGTATTGCTTGAAATATTGTTTTATTATTAAAATGAAACGATGTAATTGGTGATCTTTTTACACAATTGATTAGTGCAGCAGTTTCAGTATTTTGAATAATTGATTTGCTATTGTTAATCTATATTTGAAAATTATCAAGAAAATATGAACGAACAAAGCAAATCAATATTATGATTTCTATTGCATTATTAATAAACTTGTATATTAATATTTCAACACACATCATTTCAAGTAATGATAATACATTCATTCTTTCAATTTCGAATTTTGTACTTAGTATTTTTGCAATTGTTTTAGTAATTTTTGCTAATTTCGAAAGTAAAAAAATATTTAAAGACGAACAATAGATTTATTTTTAAGTATTTTTTTCAAAAATTACATATTAATATATAGAAGATACTTCTATGAAGAACATTAATAAATATACAATTCTTTCTTCTCAAAATAACAAGAATCTAGAAAAAGATATAATTGTATTAGAAAAGATGAACAAATCTGATAATTCAAATAATAAACCTTCTAAACCTAAACAACAAAAAACATCAAAAATTGATTTATTGATTCAACAATTTGGTGAGTTTAGAAATGAAGTCAACACTCGATTTGATAATATTGAAACAATCCAACTAGAACAAGGAAAGAAAATTGATAAAATAGAAGCTAAATTAGAAGAACATTCACACATATTAAAAAAACATTCAAAAATTTTTGAACGTAATAATTTAAAATAAATAAAATTTTTTATGAATTTTTTACATACTAATAAACTTAACATCATAATACATATCGAAGTAGAAGATGATGAATTAGTATTGGATACAATAACAGGTAAATCAAAAAAGATAAAATAACATCTCTCTAGAAAAACATTAGATCTTAAAAATTAAAAGAAGTAGTAAAATTATAAATTACCAAATTGTCCAAATGGATTTTTTCCTTTTTTTATCATTCCACCAACTTCTTCCATTTTCTTTTTTATTTTTTCTCATTCTGATAATAATTTATTTAATTCATCAGGTTTTCTTCCCGAACCCTTAACAACACGTATTTTTCTATTAGGTTCTTTTTTGAACAAATGTGGATTTCTTCTTTCTTTTAAAGTCATTGAACTCATTAAAATTTCTCATATTTTCTTTTTCTCTTCTGCATCACCAATTTGTGAATCATTTATAGAAGGCATATTTGGTATCATTTTCAAAATTGAACCCATAGAACCAAGTTTTGACATTTGTTGCATTAATGTTAAAGAATCTTCTAAGTCCATTTTTCCTGATAACATTCTTGTAAATGTTTTTTTTATTTTATTTTGATCAACAACTTCATTTGCTTTTTCAGCTAATGTCATAATATCACCCAATCCTAGAATTCTATCAGCAATTCTTTCTGGATGAAAGATATCTAATGAACCAACTTTTTCTCCTGTACCAGTAAATTTAACTGGTAAATCTAACAATGATATAATTGATAATGCCGCTCCAGCTCTCGCATCTCCATCTAATTTAGTAATTATAAAACCTGATAATGTCAAAACATCATTGAATTCTTTTGCAACGTTTAATATATCTTGTCCGCTCATTGCATCAACAACTAATAAGATTTCATTAGGTGATACCTTGTTTCGAATATTTTTTAATTCTTGCATTAATTCTTCGTTTGTTTGCAATCGACCAGCAGTATCGTAGATTATAAAATCGTTATCATTTTTTTCAGCAAATTCATTTGCTTGTTGAACAGTTTTAACTGGATCTTGTGTACCTTTTTCAAAAAAATCTACATCTATTTGGGAAGCTAAATCACGTAATTGTTCAATGGCAGCAGGACGATAAATATCAACACCAACCAATAGTGGTTTTTTGTTAAACTTTGTTTTATAATAATTTGCAATTTTTGCACAAGTAGTTGTTTTTCCGCTTCCTTGAAGACCAACCATCATTATTTTTGTAACCTTTTGATTAATATTAATACTAGCAGTTTTTTTTCCAAGAATGGAAATTAATTCTTCTTTAATTATCGTTAATAAAACATTACTTGGATCTTGTCCTTGTTCAATTACATAACCGACCGCTTTTTCTCTAATTGATTTTATAAAATTTTTAACAACAAGCAAACTAACATCGGCATCCAATAACGCAACACGAATTTCCTTTAAAACATCAACAACATCTTCTTCTTTGATTGTTCAATTGTTAAGTTTTTTCTTCATATGCTTCGTAATAATCGAAGCAATCATTGTTTTAAACATAGTTTATTTTCAAATAATTAAATAATAATCTTTTTTCCCTTTTTTAATATATGAGAATTTATTATCAATTGAATTTTTGCTATTAATAATTATTGAAGAATTATCGATTAACACATTATTTACATATATACCTTTTTGCTCAACTAACTTTCTTGCTTCAGTTTTTGATTTAACTACATTTGCAACAATCAATAAATCAACAATGTTTATTTCTTTTTCGTTAATGTTTGTAATATTATTAGTACCAACTAACGCTTCAAACAAATCGTTTTTTTCTAATGTATCTAATTTGTTAGAAAATAACGCTTCACTTATTTTTAATGATTTTTCATATGCTTCTTTACTATGAATATCGATCAATAATTCTTTTCCTAATTTTTTTTGTGCAATTCTTTTTGAAACATCTTCTTTATGTTCTTTCATTGTTTTTTCTATTTCTTCTTTTGATAAAAATGTAAAGCGTTTTAACATATCTTCAATCATTGAATCTGGTTGATTTATTAAAAATTGATACATCACATATGGTGAAGTAACATTTGCATCTAAATATACAGCTCCACTTTCTGATTTGCCAAATTTTGTTCCATCTGGTTTTAATAATAGTGGAATAGAAAAACAACAAGCATCAGTTTCTAATCCGTGTGTTTTTCTAATCATTTCTAACCCAGTTGTAATATTCCCTCATTGATCACTACCACCAGATTGGCAAATAATATTTTCTTTTTCAAAAAGATGTAAGAAATCATAGCCTTGTAACAATGTATAAGAAAATTCTGCGTATGATATTCCAGTTTCTAAACGACGGGAAATTACTTCTTTTTCTAATAAATAATTTACATTTATCATTTTTCCGATATCTCGTAAATAATCTCATACATGCATATCTTTATAGAAATCAATATTACTTCAAATTTTTTCTAACCCAGTAAGTTTTTTAAGTTGTATAGAAAGTAATTTCACATTTTCTTCAATCTGTTCTTTAGCTTGCATTTTTCTTTCTTCGGTTTGTTTCGGATCACCAATCAAACCAGTTATCGAACCAATCAACGCATGAACTTTATGACCAGCTTTTTGTAAACGTTTTAATACACACAAAGTTTGGTAGTTTCCTAGATGTAATGATTTAAAACTAGGATCAAAACCAATATAAATTTGTCCTTTCTTAGAAAAAAAATTATTTATTTTTTTTTCATCAGAGATATCTTTTATTAATCCGCGTCATTTTAATTCGTCGAAAATTTCCATATTAATTTATTTTAATTAATTATACTTTAACAACTAATAGATACGTTCTTGTTAATTTAATACACTAGAAACAAAAATTTTTGTGTAATACATATTTATTAATTTCTAAAAATTGAATAATCCTGATTTGCAGTTGGTGAGTCTGGAAAACCAGCACCATTTAAAATAGTGCAATCACGAAACATATCTTGAAACATATTAGTACCACCACCAGTAATAGTAGGTGTATGCAAGTATGTATTACTAATATTATTGCCAAATTGTAGAGAAGGACAATCACGAAACATAACTAACTTTATTAGATATTTTTTTGATAAAAAATAAAGTTACCTAAACTATTCAAACGATGAATATTTAAAATTAAAAATTTTTAGCTTATTTTTTTCGTTAGTACTCGAAACACACAAAATAAAGTTTTTAATATATTTAAAAACAAAATAATATTTTTTTTTATTAACAATTGAAAATAGTTTATTTTTTTTGTTATTTATAAATAAATTCGTTAATTTATTTTTCTTTTGATCTTGTTTGTTTAATGCTTTATATAATGCTTCTTTGCATGTCCAAATTTTATAAAATTTTTTTATATCATTTTTAATATATTTTTTTTCTTCATCAAAAAATTTTTTTTTCATAATTCTTGAATAATTTATTTTTTTATTAATGTATTGAACATCTATTCCAATTTCATTTTTTGATTCGCAAAATACACAGTATGGGTAACTATGCGAAATAGAAAAATGATATTTAGCATTTTTAACATATGGTTTTTTTGTTAATACTAAATCATTAATATCATAATTGTGTTTTTTTACAAAAAAATATTTGTATTTCATTGAACATATCGCTAATTGCTTGTCGTTTTTGTTGATGTATCTCTTAAGTTTGCTATATTTATTTAATTCTCCTTTTGCACTTATTGAACTACATTCTGTTATATATATATTAAACATTTTAAATAATATTAAAATAAGTATAAATTTGTTTTAGTTAAAAAATAATTAATTATTTGTATTTATAAAATAGTAAATTATAATTAATTTATACTATTTGCTGAAGTGGTGGAATGGTAGACACACAGGACTTAAAATCCTGTTGCAGTAATGCAGTTCGGGTTCAAGTCCCGATTTCAGCACCAATTGCGGGTGTAGTTCAATGGTAGAACCGCAGCCTTCCAAGCTGCATACGTCGGTCCGATTCCGATCACCCGCTCCATATCGTTAAAAAAAAATAAAACGTAATTTATATTAAAATATCAAAAAATACTTGAAAATTTGAATCTATTATTCTTTGTTAAAATAAGTATTTTCTCAAAAAAACGCATATTAATATATAGAAGGTACTTCTATGAAGAATATTAATAAATATACAATTCTTTCTTCTCAAAATAACAAGAATCTAGAAAAAGATATAATTGTATTAGAAAAGATGAACAAATCTGATGATCCAAATAATAAACCTTCTAAACCTAAACAACCAACAAAAATGGAGTTATTATTGCTTACTATGGAAGAAAGAATTAATAAAAATATCAATGAAATTAGAATTGAAGTTAATACTAGATTCGATAAGATTGAAACTAGAATAGATAAAATAGAAGCCAAACTAGAAGAACATTCGGAAATATTCGAGCGTAATAATCTTCACTAATTAATTCAAAATTAATATGATTGGAAAGCGATTCAATTAGGTCATGTACTTTGATATGTTGATAATAATGAAGATGGTACTTCCATATATGCACCAGATTCGCTTGTTATATTTTTTCCTGGTTCTATTTTTGTTTTTCTTACTCAAAGACCAAAAGGAAGAGTCGATAAATATCCTGTTTTATCAGCATCAGCATACGGATAAACTGAACTTGTACGATGTATTTTAACAATTTTTAAATTACTCATATCTGCTAGTCCATCAGCATTAATCGTTGAAACGCTTGCAGGTATTTCAACTTCAGTAATGTTATTTGTTTGTATACAAAACGAATCCAAATAAGTAATTCCATCGGGAAAAATTATTTTAGTATTTGGCGCCATAGGAACATATGCAAAACATCCTCTTCCTATTCTTGTTAATTGCGTACAACTATTTCAATTAATAGCAACTACATTCGTTGTTGTACCTGGTTGTGCTCCTAAATTAGCGAATGCGGCATTTCCTAATTCACGAATACCACTTGGCAATTTTAATGTACCAGTAAATGAGCTACCAGAATAACTAAGCCCATTAACTTCGAATGCACCAAAACCAGCTGCTCCTATTGGATTTTGGATATATTGTAAATTATTATTAAAATCTATTGTTGAAATACTATTACAATCTCCGAAACAACCACCAGGTACTGTTAATAATAGATTACAATGTGATAAATTAACACCCGCAATGCTAGAAGAACAAAACGCTTCGCCTCCTAATGTTGTTAACGAACTAGGAAATATTAATGTATTACTAAATGGAGCTTCATAAAAAGCACGTTGTCCGATATTAGTTAACACACTAGCTGATGACATATCTAATACATTAATATTTGATGGTATTTTTGAAGAAGTAGCACTTTGATCAAAAAAACTATTATTAGCGATAGTAGTTATCTCTTTTGGAATATGCATTGTTGTATATGATGAAAGATTAACACCAGTTTTAAATCCATTAAGAGTAGTTCCTTGGATATTAAGCATTTCTTTAGGAATTCAAACCGGATTTCAATACTCATAATTTTCTGTTGATAAAACGAATGTTTTTGTTGCAGCTCCAGCTCCAACACTATATGATGCATCGATCGTATATGTATTAGCACTAGTTTCTTCATTATCAACTAGTGAAAATTTAATTTCATTATTATTTTTTGTAACTGTAATATAACTTGGTAAAGTATCATCACCAGATCATGTTACATTATCACTAATTGGGCCACCACTTAAATCTGTAATAGATGCGTTTAAAACAATTGGGTTATTCAATGAAACTAAATTTGCTTGTGTAATATTAGCTGATGACATGTTTAATGTAATGTTGTAATCGTATATTGGTTTATTCCATTGACTAATATTTAAAATAGTATTTTTTTCAATATCTTTATATTTTGCTTTTATATTAATTGTTTGTACACTAACTGTATCTGTTTCATCAAGAATAAAAGTAACATAGTTGTTATTAATATTCTTTGATACTCCTTGAGGTAGTGTACCAATTGTTCACGTTGCAATTGGTGATGTTTCATTTCCGTATTTAATATTCGCAAATAATTTAACATGTTTATCAATTCCAGATAGAGTATCTTTGTTGTTTTCTCACTCAAAAGTTATTTCTTTTTGAATTGAAGGTGGAGGTGTTTCGCCACAACCAACACAAAAAATAGCTATTGGCATTAATAAAAGAAAAATTTTTTTAAAAAATTTTTTCATATATTCTATTATTTTAACATATTTATTTTTAAATAAAAAATTTATTTTTAAAATTGAACAGGAATAGGCAAGTATTCAAATGAAATTTCATTATATTCGTTGTTTATTAATTTTTGTAAATCTATTTGATATGCATATATGTTATTGTTGAATATTTCCATTGTAGCTGTTGAAATATGCTTAATAGAGTTTATATTTTTTCCTGGAAGAATAAAACACAAATAAATGTTGTTGATGTTATCGATGTTATTTTTATTAATATATTCTTTCATTCATTCTCCATATATAAATTGTTTTTGTATATCAGAAGTCTGTGGCATCCCCTTATATCCATCTCCAGAATGGTAATATTTCGCATCAATAATTCATATATTATTTTGTTTATCTTTGTGAATACAATCTGGACGTAAATTTGATGCATCTTTTTCAATTCCTTCAATATTTTTCCATTTAGCGTGCGGATTTATTTCTTTATAATTTGAAAAAATTTTACAAATTAAATTTTCGTAAATATTTCAAAATTCATTGTGTAATAATGTAACAGAATTATTTTCATTTAACCCATTGTTTTTACTATCTAAAATGTTAATCATATGGTTAATCATGTGTATGTTTTCAATTTTATACGTTTTAACTAATTCTTTTTTTAAATAACATAACAATATATCGTTACTAACGTTATCTTGAATGTATATTTTTTTGCTAATATTATATAATCATCCAATATTTTCTATTGCGATATTAAAACATTTAATAAAACTATATGTAATCATATCATCTAATTTATTTTTTTGTTTACATATTATTTTATTAAATACAATTTTTTTATTGATAAAATAAACACCGGAATCAAATGTTTTTTTTCAATTAATTTTATTTTTTAAATTATTTGAAAAAATATAATTAAATGTTTTTGGTATTCCGTTATTTAAAAATGCATTAATAATTCATTCAAATGAAACAAATAGATTATTAATGTGATCTGATGAATGAATTAATTTATTTGATTTTATTAAGTTTGTTTTTTTTTTGTATAAAACATTAAAAAAATTCCTTAAGTTTTTTCTATTATTTTTTTTATTAATATTAATTAAATCATTGGAATCGCATTCAATATCCAATTCTTCTGGAAAAGATATGAGAATTTGTGAATTTTCGTGCTTATACCCAAAACTATTTTCTGATTTTCATTTTTTAATTTCCATATAATTTATTTTTTTAATTTTGGAAAAATATCAAAAAAATCTTTTTCAATATCATCTTGTCATTTTTTGAATTCTTTAAAAATTTCATCCAAATTTTTAAGTTCTCCAAATAATAATTCTTTATCGAATTTTTTTACATCATTAAATAGATAATCAAAAATTTTATATTTAAATTTTTCAGCATTTTTTATTTCTGTTTCCTTTAGGAAATATGTTCCTATTCTATAATCACCAAATGAATCATTCTTATCTTGAATAGAAACAATTTTTTCATTAACTGTTTTGCGAAAATTTCCTCATGTTAAATCATGTGCACATATTTTAATTTCATCATTAGCGGAACATTCCTCTTCATATTTTTCAAATTCTCATCTACGTTTAAATGCAGTATCAAGAACAAAAATGTTTTGATCATTTGTGTTCATAGTTGCGATGATAAACAAATTTTTTGGTATATACACATTTTTGTTTTCGTTGTTATAAATATAATTTGATAAATCGGAGTTAGTTATAGGATATTCTGAAACACCATTATCATCTCTATCTAATAATTGAAAAAATTCACCAAATATTGCTGGTGCATCTCCTCTATTTATTTCTTCAATAATAAATAAATAATTTTCATTAGAGTTATCTATTGCTTTTTTTAATAATTTAATAAACGGTCCAGCAACAAAATCATAAATTTTATTATCGTTAGTTTCTTTTGTATTAGTAATCGGACGTATAGCGCCAATAAAATCAGAATAAGTATATTCTGGATAAAAAACAATCCTAGTTTGATTTTCTGGTTTTATTTTATTTGCAATTGCAATATTTTTTTTAATATAATAAGATTTTCCGCTACCAGGTATACCATAAATTATTTTATTAAACCAATCAAAAACATGATTAGATGTAGAGTTATTGTTATGAATATTTTGTTCACTGTTTATCAATTCTTGTTCATTTTGTTGTTTTAATTCATATTTTACAAAAAAAATTATTTTGAATTTAATACCACTTTCCTTTAATTTCTTTGGAATAACAGCACCATTACTAGGCCTTTTTTCTTTATTATCAATAGTTAATTTTGTATGGTAATTATCATTGAATTTTTCAATGATAAACTGTTTTACATTTCTATTTTGTATTTCCGCTAGTTGAGTAGGATTATTATTATCAAAGAAACATATACCTTTAAGTTTATCTTTCTTTACGTTTTTATCTAATGAACCACCAAATTGATTAGGAATAAACATTTCATAATTTTTTTCTTCAAAAAAATCATTATTTTCAAATATTATTGGCAGTAAATCATCACCATTATTGAAATTTAAAATTTTATTAATTTCTTTTATTAGAAACTTTAATTCATCATCTTTAATTTGCGAATTTAAAAATCACTCTTTATCGCTATTTTTATTTTTTACAAAATTAGGATAATATTGATTCGTTTTTTGTTCTGAAATTAAATATCCAGTATTAAATTTGTGTTTATCATTCAAATTTAAATATTCTTTGATTTTCTCATCATCAACTATACTATATTCAATATAATTACGTAATAATATATTTATAATATTTTGTGCTATTGCCATATTAAAATTTAAAATTTAGAAATATATCATTTATAAGTTTTTTAGGAATCAAGCTATTGTTACCAGCTTCGCATGTTTGATAATTACTTATTTTTTCTTTTTGTTTTCCAGATTTTGTAAAATATCCAAATGCTGCGATTCTTGATTTTATTATTCTATTAGTTGCTTTTAATCTCATACATTTTTTACCATTTTCATCATTTGATCAATATCATGGTTTTTCGATTGTACCAAATAATAAACATGGTTTTTCACATTTAACATTAGATAAAAAGTAAGTATATTTTGCTGTGGGATAACCATACTTACCATAGGTAGCTTTGTTAAAAAAATAACTCATGTTATTTTTTTTTAAATAATTAAAAAAATCTGTACAATATTCAATGTATTGTCATAATCTAGAAGTGTTTGGATTTTCAATATACCAATACTTTGGTTTAAAATATTTTATTAATTCTATTGTATTTTTTATACATTGAGAACCTAACTTTGCAATAAAATTTTGTGTTTTTCATTTTAAATGTTTTGTAAATCCACTTTTTAATTTTTCAAAACTTTTTTCATCTCTTAGTATAAATTTTGGTTTTGATAATTTTCTTCCTTTTTCATCGTATTCCTTAAATATTCAACCGGAAGTACCCTTGTTACCATTTTCATCTTTCCTCATCGATGTAATGCTACTAAATGATTGACATAACGTTGAAGATATAATGATATCTGGTTTTTTAATTTCTCCACTTTTGATTTTTTTATTAAAAACATTTACTATATTTTCTTGAGCTAAATCGATTACTAAATGTTTTTTTCTTGTTGGTGATGTAACATCAAAAGTATATATTACATAGTTATTATCTTTTTTGAGTGCATTGTAAACAGAGTTCTGACCCCCCCAAACAAATCTCAAACTATCTTTTTTTTCACGTCCATTTTTTTGTAATATCTTTTATTAAATTATATTTATCAAATTAAGAATATTACAACTAATTTTAAACCATTAAACGTTTACTACCCAACCAAATTTATCTGTTTTTTTCCCTGTTTGTATACCGACTAATTCTTCTTTTAATAATTTACTAATTTTTCCTATTTCACCATTATTAATTTTTATTTCAAAGTCTTTTCCTTTTATAACGCCAACAGGACTGACAACGGCTGCTGTACCACAAGCAAATATTTCTACTATTTCTTTATTTTTTATTTTATTTAAAAGTTCTTTTCAAATAATTTTTGTTTCTTTAACTTTGTATTTCATTTTTTTAGCAATTTTAATAATACTATCTCTGGTAATGGAATCTAATATAGAATCGTTAATTTTTGGAGTGTATAAAATATTATTTTTATCAACACAAAAGAAACTCATACCACTAAACTCTTCGATATATTTATTTTTCTTTGCATCCAAAAATAAACAATCATTACATCCTTGCTTAGCTGCGAGTTTTTTTGGTAATAAACTTGCGGCATAATTTCCACCACATTTAGAATTGCCAGTTCCGCCAGGACCAGCTCTAAAATAAGTATCTTCTAACCAAATGGTAGCAACACCACTAATATAAGGACCAACTGGTGATAAAATTACATAAAAATCTACTATATTAGATTCTTTTATACCTAAAAAAGGTTCGGTGGCAATCATAAAAGGACGAATATACAAACTCATATTTTCTTCTTTTGGTACTCAATCTTGTTCTACTTTTAATAGTTTCGTAACCGCATCACAAAAATCATCTATTGGTAATTCTGGTAATACTAATCTTTTTGCTGAAAATTGAAATCTTTTTGCATTATCTTTAACGCGAAAACTATGAACACTATTATCATTTCACTTATAAGCTTTAATACCCTCAAATATTTCTTGTCCATAATGAAAAACACACGCAGCTGGTGATAATGAAATATTAGCAAATGGAATAATTTCATGATTTGATCACACACCATTTTCGTATTTAATATGTGCCATATAATTAGTGAACTGTCTTCCAAATACAGGTTTTTCTTTAATACTAGCTAAAATACTAGATATTTTTTGTTTATCGATACTATTTTTGTTTTCAACAAATTTAAATTCCGCCATATTTATAAATTATATTTTATTTGTTGTTAATATGTTTTAGTGTCTCAATGATTGATTTTTTTACATCATCATAACTAACGTTTTTATGTAGTAACGTTTTACCGATTTGTGAAGGTAACACAACGTTATAAGACGAATTACTTGTTGATTTCTTATCTTTTTTCATACCGTTTAGCATATATTCAACAAACTTTTTGTCGAACTTATAATTCTTAAGACTTTTTAAAGCAAAAAGTTTAATAGCATTGAAAGAACTTAATAATGTACTAAAATCACTTTCTCGTAACACCTTTAAATTTTTTGCTAAAACAATTGCATGATATAACCCTAAAAAAACTGCTTCACCATGTAAAATTTTATTTGCATCATAATTAACTAATTTTTCATATACATGACCAAATGTATGACCTAAATTTAATGTTGCTCTAATTCCTAAACGTTCATATTCATCACGTTTAACTACTTTTGCTTTAATGCAACATGTTTCAAAAATGATTTTTTGCAAGAATAAAGTATCTTTTTTTGTAAGTAACATAAAATTATTAATACAATATGAAAATAATTTTTTATCAGCAATAATAGCTGACTTTATTACTTCAGCGAATCCAGAAAATAAATTTCTCTTATCTAAGGTTTGTAAAGTTTTTGGATCTATCAAAACTAATTTCGGTTGATAAAAAGTTCCCACTAAATTTTTACCAGCTTCAACGTTAATAGCTGTTTTTCCACCAATAGAACTATCAATTTGTGAAAGTAAGGTAGTTGGAATTTGAACGAAACTAATTCCTCTTAATAATGTTGAAGCTAAAAATCCACATAAGTCTCCAACAACTCCTCCACCTAATGCAATGATAAAATCATTACGATTAATACCGTATTCTAAAATTTCGTTAGTTAATTTTTCATAAATAGAAAATGATTTACTTTTTTCACCATGAGGAATAACAATTTTTTTTGTAACATACTTAAATTTGTTTAATGAATTAATTAAATCATTTGCATAGTATTTATTAACGATATCATCTGTAATAATAATTACTTTAATATTTCCGCTATTATTAGGAATTATTTTACTTATATAATTTCCACTATTAATGATTAAATTATCATCAATAAGTACATCATATTTGTTATTTAATAATTTTATTTTAATTTTTTGCATCTTCTAAATGAGTAGCAATATAAATGCATTGTTTACCATTTAATCTTGGATCACATGTAGTTGTATAGTTTCCTTTTAAATTTTCACAAAATTTACCAATGCATTCAGTAACATTTAATCCGGTCATTTCAAGATGTATTCCCGCTGGATAAACACCATTGCTTTTACATACTTTTATAAAATTATCAATTTCACTTATGACATCATCTAATTTTCTTGTTTTCATATTATCAATTGTTTGCGTATTACCGTGCATAGGATCAGAAGTTCAAAGAACGTTTAATTTACTTTCTTTTATTTTTTTAATAATATTTGGCAAAAAATTATTAATTTTTTCGCTTCCCATTCTAATGATTAAAATGATTTTTCCATTAACATTGTTTTTATTAATTTTTTTAATTATTTTTATTAAATCTTCAGTATCTGTTTTTTCGCTTACTTTAATACCTACAGGATTAATAATATTACTTAAAAATTCTACATGTGCACTATTTATGTTTCTGGTTCTTTCACCAATTCATGGAAGATATGTTGATGATAAATAATATTCATTATTTTTATTTTTTTTAATAAAATTTTCTTCGTAATCAAGCAACAAAGCTTCATGACATGTAAATAAATCATCATACTTTTCCACTAGTTCCATCTTCTTTGCTGATAATTCATATGCATCAAGCATATATTTTGGATTAGGTGTTCTATCTTTAATATTAGGATTAGTTTTATTAATAATATCACCTTTGTATGTTGACAAAGTTACTCCGTTAACAATTTCTGTATCACTCGAACGTGGTTTAGCGAATTGTCCAGCCATCCTTCCAAATAAAAAAATATTTTTATATTTTTGTGCAAGTATTTTTTTCATTTCGAATAATGTTTTGATAGTTGCATTAACATCACTTGGTTTGTAGTCTCACATAACTTCTGAACAATCCCCGCCCATAATGATGAATGATTTATTTTTTTCAACATTTGCTAAATCTTTATTTAGTTTTATTAATTTATCAATATTAATTAAATCTTTTTTAGATAATAATTTTTTTTTAACATCTGCTAAATCTTTTTGGTTTTCATATGTAGGCATATGCTTTTTTTCTAATGAATTAACTCACGAATTATGAGATCATTGATTATTTAACTTTTCTAAACATAGATCAAATAATTCTTTTGTAACTTTTGGTTTTTTATCAAATCAAATTTCAAAACCTTTAGCTGCTTGATAAATTAACATTCCTAGTCCATCAATTGTAATTAATTTTTTCTTTTGTGCATTAATTAAAAATTGTGTATTTAATGGTGTGTATACAATATCGTAAACAATTGTATCTTTATCATTTTGTTCAAAAGTAATATCGAGATTATTAACGTTCTTCATTCCGCATGATGTTGAATTGATAATTAAATTAAAACCTTTTGTTTTATTTTTATTTTCTCACTTTATTGTTTTGCAACTAAATTCTTTCGCTAATAAATCAGCATTTTCTTGCGTTCTATTACAAATAGTAATATTTTTTACACCACTTTTCTTTAAACCAAAAATTATTGCTCTTGTTGCTCCACCAGCTCCATATATCAATGCGTTAGTTTTTTTTGGATTTCAATTTTTATTTTTTTCTTGTAGATAAGTAATAAAACCATAACCATCAGTATTAAGAGCTTTAATTTTTCCATCAATAAATTTTAATGTGTTTGTCGCACCGATAGATAAAACACTTTCATCTTTCTGATTAATTATTTTATTTTTTAAAATTTCAACCTTATGAGGGATTGTTAAATTAACACCATCATAACCTTCTTTTATTAGTTTTTGTAAAAATTCAACTAACTTATCTTGTTCTACAGGAAAAGCAAAATATTGTCCAGGTATTTTAGTTTGCTTAAAAAAATAATTGTGAACTATTGGAGATAAAGAGTATTTTTCTATACCCTGCATTCCAATAACAGCAGCTTTTTTTATTTTATTTTTTTCCATTTTTTTTAATTCAAATATTTTCATTTAATTTAAAAGCATTTATTGCTAATAAATAACCATTACTTCCAGCACCACTTATAACAGTTTTTGCTTGTAATGAAACATATGAATGATGACGAAATTCTTCACGTTGAAATACATTTGATAAATGAATTTCAACTGTTGGGATTTGTACTGATTTTAATGCATCAAGAATTGCAACCGATGTATGTGTATATGCAGCAGGATTAATAACTATACCATCAAATTTATTAAGTGCATCTTGAATTCATGTAACTAATTCACTTTCAGAGTTGCTTTGTTTAAATTCAATAGAAATACCTAATTTTTTTGCTTCTAAATTACACTTCTTTTTTATATCTTCAAGTGTTTCTTTGCCATAAATTTCTGGTTCTCTTTTTCCTAACATATTTAAATTAGGTCCATTCAAAATTAATAGCTTCATATATTAAATTATAATACCGTACAGAAAAAATAAATTGTTATAATTTATATAGCATGATAAAAAAACAAACACTTAATAAAAATTATAAAAATCCAAATTTTAAAATTATTCCAAAAATTAATGGAAAAAAACCAAAAGTTATTTTGTTATATTCTGGTGGTTTAGATACTTCAAGTATTTTAAAATATCTTTCTCTTAAAGGGTATGATGTTATCACATTAACCGCTGATGTAGGTCAACAATGTGATGATTTAACAAAGGTAAAAGCAAAAGCTTTGAAAACTGGTGCAAGTAAAGCTTATGTTGTTGATTTAAAGAAAGAATTTGTTGAAAATTATATTCTTCAAATTTTAAAAACTGGTTCTAAATATGAAGGAAAATATTTAATGGGTTGTTCTCCTGCTAGAGCAATAATTTCAAAAACAGCTGTTAAAATTCTTCAGCAAGAAAAAGCACAATTTATTGCTCACGGATGTACTGCTAAAGGTAATGATACTACACGTTTTATGATTAATTGTCGTTCATTGAATCATAGTGTAGAAATGATTGTTCCGTGAGCAGATGAAGAATTCTTAAGTTACTTTGAAGGAAGAAAAGATCTACTTGAATTTTGCAAAGCACAAAATATTCAAGTTGAACATACTTCTACTAAACCTTATTCAACTGATGATAATATTGCATATATTAGTAGCGAAGCTGGAATACTAGAAAAAATTGATGTAGAACCACCAGAAAAAGATATATATAAATTAGTTCCTCAACCTTGATTTAAAGAAGTATCTAATACTCCAGAAAATATTAAATTACATTTTAAAGCTGGAATTCCAGTTAAGTTAGAATTGTTAAATAGTTCTAACAAAAGTATTAAACAATACGTTGGTGCATTAGAAATTGTAAACCAGTTGAATAAATTAGGTATTAAACACGGAATCGGAAACACTGATATTGTTGAAACAAGAGTTAATGGTTTAAAAAATCATGGTATATATCAAAATCCTGGAGCTTTTATTATTTCAGAATGTCATCATCATATGGAAATGCTTTGTTTAGATAAAGAAGTACTAAAATTACAATACAATCTTGCTAATGAATTATCTTACATTGTTTACGAAGGATTTTGATATTCTCCAGAATTTGATGCAATTATGGCGTTCTTTAATAATTCACAACAACATGTTAATGGTTTTGTTATTGCAAAGTTATATAAAGGAACAGTTAATGCAATTATTCGTAGTTCTCCAAATAGTTTATACGATGAATCGTTTGTAAGTATGGATGTTCTTGGAGGATTTACTCCTTCTGATACAGCTGGATATCAAAAAATTAAATCAATAAGAATAATTAATTGAAATAAAAATAAAAAGAAATAATTTATGGCTGATAAGAAAAAACATAAATTATGATCTGGTGTTTATAGTGGTTCATTAAATCCACAAGCTGATGATTTTAATAGTTCATTAAGATTTGATAAAAAATTATACAAAGAAGATATTCTTGGTTCTATAGCACATTGTTCAATGTTAGGGAAACAAAAAATTATTAGTGTAAAAGATAGTGAATTAATTATCAAAACACTAAAAAAAATTTTGAGTGATATCGAAATGAAAAAAATAAAAATTACTGATGGAGAAGATATTCATATGTTTGTTGAACAAGTGCTAACTGATAGAATTGGTGATGTTGGAAAAAAATTACATACCGCTAGAAGCAGAAATGATCAAGTTTCATTAGATATGCATATGTTTATTAAAAATAGATGTAATATTTTTATAAAAAAAATAAAAGAATTAATTATCGCAATAATTAATGTTGCTAAAAAACACCTTGATGATATTGTTCCAGGTTTTACACATTTGCAAAAAGCGCAACCATCTACATTAGCACATTATTTGTTAGCATATTGTCAAATGTTCTATCGCGATTTAATAAGAATGGAAAACAATTTAACTAGTAGCGATTATATGCCACTTGGATCTGGTGCATTATGTGGAACAACTTTTAATATTGATCAAAATTTTGTTGCTAAACAATTAGGTTTCAAAAATTTGATTGCTAATTCAATGGACGCTATTAGTGATCGTGATTATATTTTAGAACACTTATTTTCATTAGCAACATTTATGATGCATATGTCAAGAATAAATGAAGAAATTATTATATGAGCAAGTAATGATTATAAATATGTAACTTTACCAGATGAATTTAGTACTGGTAGTTCAATGATGCCACAAAAAAGAAATCCAGATATTTCGGAATTAATTAGAGGAAAAACAGGAAGAGTATATGGAGATTTGTTTTCATTATTTGTTGTAATGAAAGGTTTACCATTATCATACAACAAAGATATGCAAGAAGATAAAGAAGGTTTATTTGATGCAATCGATACTGTTGATGCTTGTATTGAATTATTCACAAAAATGTTTCCTAAATTAAAATTCAATACAAACGTTATGCTAGAAGCTTCAGAAAAAGGTTATATGAACGCTACAGATGTTGCTGATTTTTTAGTAAAGAAAAATATTCCTTTTCGTGAAGCACATGAAATAAGTGGAAAAATAGTTCGTTATTGTATTGAACAAAATAAAACATTGAACCAATTAAAAATTGATGAATATAAAAAATTTAATAGTTTATTTACTAATGATATTTATAAAGCGATTAATTTAAAAAATATTGTTGAACAACGTAAATCAATTGGTGGTCCGAACAAGAAACAGGTTTTAAAACAAATTGATGATTTGTTAAAAAAAGTAAAGTAGAAATTTATTTTATGTTTTTTGAAGTAGGCAAACCTAATTCTTTTAAGTTAATGCATCCAAAATAATATTTGCAACCAACTGAATGGATATAATTCAAAACATCCTTATATTTTTTATCTTTAAATCAATCAGAAAGTAAATAAATATATTCTATGTTTCAATTTAATTTCGAAATAATTTTATTTCATTGTTTTTTCTTAAAATCACATGTTTGAAGTTTTTCATCAACACTACCACTAACTGCTTGAAATTTAACTTCAATAATAAAAAAGGTATTTATTTTAGGAACATAAATTGCATCGTCTGGATTTAGTCTGGAAGAAACAAAATCATTTCACTTTATATTATGTTCGTTCTTTAAAAAATTATATATAGTTCCTTGTTTAAAAATTTGTGCAATAGATTTTTCGTCATTATTAAAATAAACAAAATATGCTTTACTTCTTTTTCCGGTTCCAGAATAAATATTTGATTTAACTTTATAACCTGGAATAGATGATAAAAATGTTGCTAAATCAACTTTTCCTTCGTATTTTATACCAGATTGTGTATTATTTTTCCACCATTCCCGTGTTTTATCATTAATTTAAAGTATTTATTCTTTTATTAGCAAGATCTACATACGTTTTTTCCATTTCGATACCTATAAAATTTCTTTTAAGAATTTTAGCTGCTACTCCTGTTGTTCCACTCCCCATAAATGGATCTAAAATCGTATCACCTTCATTACTAGCAGCAGCAATAATGCGTTTTAATAATTCTAGTGGTTTTTGTGTAGGGTGTTTACCATGGATTTTTTCAGATTGAGGAGTTAATGGAATACTTCATACACTTCTCATTTGCTTACCATAATGATTAATTTGATCTTTTGAAACATCTCATTTTTTCAATTTTTCATAATTAAAAGTATGTTTTGTGGATTCTGATTTACATGCTCAAATAATTGTTTCATGACTTGCGGTAAAATTTTTACATGCTAAACAAGGTGCTCCATTTGGTTTAAACCAAGTTATATCGTTTAAAATTTTAAAACCTAATTCTTGCAAAATGTATCCGCATTGGTAAATAGAATGATAAGTTCCGCTTATTGCTATCGAACCACTAGGTCTTAATATTCTCTTGCATTCTTTAATTCAAGTTCTATGAAATTTAACATTTTGTTTAAAACCATTAGATTTATCTCATTTGCCTTTATTTACAGAAACCATTTTACCATTTTGACAAGATATTCCATTATTGCTTAAGAAATATGGAGGATCAGAAAAAATTAAATCTACACTATTAGATTTAATTTTTTTTAATTCTATTAAACTATCACCTAAAATTACCATAATTTTATTATATTTTAAACATTATCTTTTTAAAATCAAAAAGAACATTGCAAATAAATTTTAAAATTAACTTTGATGATCCAAAAAAAACACAATAACTGGTTTTCCGGTATAAGCTTGACCAGGGTAATTTATTCCTAAACTACTAGAAGAAACACCGATATATAAATAAGGTTCACCGCCTCAACCACCAGTATATGTTCCGCTAAATCTTCCAGTAGATGAATTGAAACTTAATCCATCTCGATCGGATTGATTACAACTATAAACAAGATCGGGAGCAGAGATAGGAGTGCCAGAAACATTCCCTATTAATCCATCAGCGCCAATATCGATTGTATCACCATTATTAAATGTAAAAAAAATTCCATCAAAAGAACCATCACCAGTACTAGTACCAGGTTTAAATGTAGGATAATCACCTCTTATTTGTATTTGAAAATCACTTACATCAGCAGTTGGATAATCAGTACAATTAGGAGTAATCCAATAATTGCCATTATTAAAAGCTCAATCAGTTGCAGTACCAGATATAACACCAGTGTTAGGATCTATAGTTATACCATTTGGCAAAGTAGGATATATAGAATAAGTTAAATTATTAGTAATAGTATCACCGTTACTATCGATTGTGGTTAAGGTAACAGATGATGTAATCGCAGAATTCTTAACATAATCAATAGTAAAAGTTGGTGTAGAAATTTCATAAGATGTAACAGTAGCAGGTGCTGAATCAGTTTTTAATGTAATAGAACATGAAGCGTTCGTACCATTATTAGTAGCTGTTAAGTTAAATGTAACCTCTGACAAGACATATAAACTATAAATTATTTCGCAACGATTTCCGTCTTCATTAGAAAAATCAATTGAAAAATTATTTGATAACTCCGAATTATCAATAGCTCAAGTTGTATCGCCAATAGGATTTGTAACAGTAGCATTTACATGAGTTGAATGTGTATTATTAAAGGTATATGTTGTTTTATTTAATTCAATTTGTGTAGTTTTTTTATTGCAGCTAATAGACAATAAAATGATAAGTATTAATATTCCAACAAAAGCAACTAATGCGCTAGATAATAAAATGATATTTTTTTTTGATAACTTCATTTAATTTATATTATAATCTAAAAATTATTTTTTAATATTAAGAAAGTTGTTTTATTATTTTTTTTATCTTCGATATTTTTTGCAATGATTTTTAAGTTGTAAATTTTAGCTGCTAGTGTTGAAGCGATCACACCAACGTTGTTATCATTTACATCAATTAATTCTTTACATGCAATTGCTGTATTCAATTTTTCCATAGGTACATACTTATTTTCTTTGATAAATTTACTACATTGTTTTAAAGCTTGTGGATGTGATCAAATATTTTTTATATTTTTGCTAGTTTGCAACGCTAACAAATTATGATGAATTGGAATTGTAATTTTCGTTAGTTCTTTTTTATATTTTAATTTTGATATTAAATCAGTTGTTTGTTTAATTTCACCAGTTGTAGAATTAAAAATAGGAATTACAACATAATCAATTATTTTTTTTTCATAATTATCTAATAATTCTTCAAAAGTAGGAAAACAAATGAATTTATTTTCTTTTTTATTAAAATATTTGTTAGCAGCAATGTTAGAATATGAACCATTAATTCCTTGAAAACCAACAATAGGTAGTTTAGAAAAATTTAACAATTGAGTAATTGCATCATTAACACTTTTATTGTTTTCGATAATGTAATCAGCACTAGAAAAGTATCTTTGTTTTCTTTTTTTAAAAATTTCTCTTATTTTTTTAACACCATCTTTTAATAATGGACGTGTTGAAGTATTAATTGTTGAAATAATATTTTTAATTGTTCGATTAATATAAATAACATATCCACTTTCTTTCATTATTTTTAAGTTTTCATCACGTAAAATAATTCCTCCGCCACAACTAACAATTAAATTATCTTCCTTGCTTATTTTTTCTAATGTTCTTGTTTCTAAATCACGAAAATATTTTTCTCCGTATTTAGCAAAAATATCATTAATTGACATTTTTGTTTCCTTAACAATTAATGAATCAATATCAATTATTTTAAATTTATTTATTTTACTTTTGTTTAATAAACCAGAAGCGATTGTTGTTTTACCACTTCCCATCATTCCGGTTAAATAATAATTATTCATTTTTTTCCTCTGTTAATTCTAATAGACCAATTGCCATCATTGCTTCTCCAACTACTAGTGCTCTTGGAACAATACACGGATCATGTCTACCAGTAACTTTTGTTTTTACTGGTTGAAATGTTTTATAGTTAATACTATCTTGTTCAATACTAATAGAAGGTGTTGGTTTAATAGCAATATTAGTAACGATATCCATTCCGTTACTAATTCCTCCTAGTATTCCACCCATGTGATTTGTTTTTGAAAAAATATTTTTATTTTCATCCGCATAAATTGCATCATTTGTCATGCTACCATATGATTCACTTAATTTAAAGCCATCTCCAAATTCTACACCTTTTACTGCTGGTATAGAAAAAAATAAAGTAGATAATAGCGCTTCTATACCACCAAAAAAATCACTACCCAATGCTTTAGGAATATTTGTTGCTCTTACTTGAATAACTCCACCAATCGAATCTGATTTTTCTTGTGTTTTTAAAACAATCTTTTCTAATTCTTCGTTGGTAGGATTTTTTTGAGTACCAACACTTAAAATTTTTGAAGTAATGATAATATTAAATTTCTTATTTAATATTTGTTTTGCAATTGCACCAGCAAAAACGATTGGAGCAGTTAATCTACCAGAAAATTGTCCACCACCTGGTAAAACTTCACCATATTTTAAAAACGCTGTTCAATCAGCATGTCCTGGTCTTAAAATACTATTGTAATCACTACTTTTAATATTTGTATTTTGAATCACCATTTTTAATGGTTCACCATTTAAAATATTTTTTTCAACACCTGATAAAATTTCAAACTCATCAGCTTCTTTTCTTGGAGTAGAAATGATAGTATATCCAGGACGACGTCGATTCATATCATCACGTATCGCATCCATATTTAATGCAAAATTTTTTGGTAAATTATAAATTGTAATACCTATTTCTTTTCCATGAGAAGTACCAAAAATTTCTAATTTAATATTTTTTCCTCACTTATTCATTATTTTTTTACCTTTTCAAAATCATTTCAAAAAGTTGGATATGATTTTTTTACCGAATCGTAACCACTTAATTTGATTTCATCAAAAATTTTTGTAGAAATAATTGCTAAAGACATTGCGATACGGTGATCATTTCATGCATCGACATTTCCGCCGTGTAATTTTTTATTTCCATGTACAATTAAAGAATCTGGTAATTCTTCAATTTCTGCACCAAGTTTTTTTAATTCTGTAGTAATTGCATGTAAACGATCACTTTCTTTTAATCTAACACGACTTGCGTTGATAATTTTGCTAGTTCCATTCAAAAAACACATAAATACAGTTATGATCGGAACTAAATCAGGAATATTCGTAGCATCAACAACAATAGGATTTAATTTATTAGTTGCTTGATTTATAACATTAATAATTTCTTTGTCCCCTTGAATACTATTTGAATTCAAACCAACGCACGAAACATCGTTTCCAAGTGCTTTTGCAACTAATCAAAATGCAGCTTGTGAATAGTCTCCTTCTACATAAACTTTTGTTGGTTTGTATTTTTGCTTTCCTTTAATTTTTCAACCATTTGTTTGTTTAACAACAAAAACATTAAATTGTTTCATTGCATCAATCGTTAAGTCAATATATTCTTTTGATTCAAGTTTAGTTGTGATAATGATTTCGCTATCTCCATCTAATAAAGGTAAAGCAAATAATAGACCAGAAATAAATTGCGAACTAACATCTCCTTTAACATAGAATTTATTTGGTTTTAATGAACCACTAACAATAAATTTTCCTTTTTCTTTTTTGAAATCAATATTATTTTCTGAAAAAATTTCTTCATATACACTAAGCGGTCTTTCAAATAATTTTTCACTACCAGTAAAAATAAATGTTTTATTTGAAATAGCAATAGCGATAGGAATTAAAAAACGTAGTGTTGAACCTGATTCATTGCAATCAATAGTAATAATATCATTATTATTTTTACTATTGCAAATAGTATTCATTCCGTTAATTGTAGCTGTGATATCATTAGAAGTTCCAAGATTTGCAATATCTTCTAATTTACCATTCGCTAACATTTGGCATATTACCATTCTATGCGAAATACTTTTTGATGGTGGAACAACAATTTCTCCTTTTGGTAATTTGTCTAGTACTTTACATTCTTCCATATTGTTACTTATTTTGCTTTTTTAAAAAATTTAAAATTTTATCACAAACCGATTGTGGATCAAATTTTAAATTTTTAACAATGTCTTCCATTTTTCCACTTACACCAAATGTTTCAACACCAATAGCAAAATCCGCTAATTCATACCACATATACGGCATACTTAATTCAATTGAAACAATCGGTTTGTTTTTATTACCTAATAAATTATTTTTATATTCCTCAGTTTGTTTACGAAATAATTCAAGACAAACACAAGAAATTAATCGACATTTTATTTTTTTTTCTTTTAACAAATTAATAACATCATAACTTAATGCAATTTCGCTTCCTGTTGAAATAATTATTAAATCATAATCTTTTTCATTTATTAATACATAAGCTCCTTTATTAATTTCATCAATAGAAATATCGTTATTATAAATTTGTTTAAAACCAGATCGTGAACCAATAATTGCAACTGGTTTAGAATTTTCAAAATATCATTTAAATGCCGCAATTGCTTCCTTTATATTACATGGTCTAAATACAAAATAATTAGGAATCAATCGCAATGAAGGTATTTGTTCAATTGGTTGATGTGAAGGACCATCTTCGCCTACAAGAATTGAGTCATGTGTAAAAACACCCAACGCCGGAAGTGAAGATAAACCAGCAATTCTTAACGAAGCTTTACAATAATCAACAAAAGAAAGGAACGATGAAAAAACAGCACGACTTCCTTTGTGAGCAACAATACCATTAACAATTGCAGCTGCCACAAATTCTCTTACCCCAACTTGAATATTTTGTTTCGCGTTTGAACATGCAATTTTTGTTGATGATGAAATATCTGGATTTACTGTTAAAAAATTAGTATTTTTATCTCATATGTTTTTAAATACCAAACCAACAAATTCTCTAGAAGAATATTTTTCAGGTGTAGTAATTTTTTCGAGTTCATTATAGTTTATATAAAATTTATCATTTAGAATTTTTTCAAGCAAATCATATTTTTCTTTATCGTTAGATTTCAATTTTTCTAATTCTAAATTAAATTCATCAATATTTTTTTTACATCGTTTTTGTAAAATTTCACAATCTTCTTTTACATCATTAGGTATGACAAAATTATCATATGAATAATTTCATTTTTTTTTTAATTGATCTACTTTTTCAAAATTAGGTGTAAAACCATGTGCTTTGTTAGTTCCTTCTATTTCATCAACTCCTTCACCTATTATTGTTTTAATTTCAATAAGTGTTGGTTTATCAGAAGAAAGTTTTGCTTTTGCGATTGCTTTAGAAATTTCTTCAACTTTTGGTTCTTTTACAAAAATATAATTTCAACCACTAGCTTGAAATATTTGTTTAACATCTCAGTTAGTAGAATCTTGTACATTACCATCTAATTGAACATCATTAGAATCATATAACCAAATTAACTTGTTTAGTTTTAATTTTCCAGCAATGATTATTGCTTCTTGTGTAACGCCTTCTTCTAAATCACCATCACCCATCATTACATATGTGTAATGATTAATAACTTTTGGTGAAATTAAATTTGCTAAGTGTTGTTCACAAATAGCAAAACCAACACTACTACTTGTTCCTTGACCTAATGGACCAGTAGAAAATTCAATACCTAGAGTAATTAAAGATTCTGGATGACCAGGTGTTTTACTATCGAATTTTCTAAAACTTTTTAAATCATCTACATTAATTCCATTGAAACCAAATACACACATTGTTGCGTATAATAATGCACTTCCATGGCCTGATGATAGAATGAATCTATCACGATTAAAATAATCATTGTTTTTTATATCAAAATTTAAATGATCATGAAATAATGCATATATTGTATTGGCAGCACCTAAAGCGATTCCGCCATGACCTGAATTAGCACTCGCAATCGCTTCTAATGCTAATAATTTTATCGTTTGTACCGCTTTGTTCATAATACTATTATATTACTATTGATTTTTTTTAATTTTTTGTTGGAAAATACTTAATAAAATTAGCTTAATTCATATATATATATATATATAGTTTTCATATAATAATTATGTGATAAGTGAAAAAAAAAAAAAAACTCTAGCACAAAGTTAATTAAAAATTTTACAATATTCAATGTTATTGTTATATTAATTGGTATAATAATTTGTTTAATTTTACTCTTACAATCATGCTTTTGTTCTAATATTAAAAAAATTGAAATTCATGGTGAAAAAACAATAGAAGCAAAAACTGATTTAGAAGAAAATAAAACATATGAAGCATATTACGATAATCAATTAATTGTTTCAACTGATTGTGAATGAGATATACAACAAGTTGGAGAAAACGCTAATCATACTGTTGAAATTTCTGATGATGGTACTTTAACTTACAAATTTGAAAGTACTGGAACATTTATTTATACAATTACTTGTTCACTTGAAGGTTACAATAGCGGCGCACTTGATGTAACATTTATTGTTACCGAGCAACAAATTAATATCGAATCTGCTGATGGTACATTAGCAACACAAATTACCGTACCACTAAATGATGTAGGTAGTAAAACATATGTAGGTAAATATGATGGAACTATATTAGATAATTGTAATTGAAGTTATGCAACTGCTATTGCTGGATTAACACTTAATCCAACAAATGGAATATTATCATGAGACAGTAGTTTCACAAGTAATTGACAAACTATTTCTATTACTATCACATGTGGAAAAACCGATTATAAACAAGGAACATTATTAGTTAATATTACTGTTTCTGATCAAATAATAGTAGATGAATTAAACGAAGATCCAACTCATCCAGGAGATAGTGGTTATGCAATAGATACTATTGAAGTTAATAGAAATAATACTGGTAATAAAACATATACAGCATTATGTGTAGATGAAACACTTGGAGGTGTTACGTGAACAATTACTAGTGGTAGTCAAAGTGGTTTAACAATTGATGGAGCAACTGGTCAATTATCATGAACTTCACCATATACTGATGTAGCTGCAACTAAATATATAAGTATTAGATGTTCAAAACAAGGTTATTCTTCATTTAATATTACTATTACTTTTGTAATAAATGAAACACAAATAGTAATAGCCGGTGAAACTGATGGAAATAATATTTCTATTAATCAAAATACTACTGGTACAAAAAAATATATAGCAACTGTTAGTGGAAATGCACTAACTGGTGGAACATGAAACATTACTAATTATGATGGTTTAAGTGGTAAAATTAGTATTGATAATAGTGGTGTATTTAGCTATAACAATAACATTGCTGTTGCAACTTATAACATTACTATTGAATGTTCAAAAAATGATTATCTTACTGGCAATTTACAATTCACATTAACAATTATTTCTACACAAATAGTAATAAGCGGAAATTCAACTATTAGCACAGATCAAAATGCTACTGGTTCAGAAAATTATACAGCTACTTGTAGTGCTGATCCATCGTTAAGTGGAGCGATATGAAATATTTCAAACACAGATGGACTAACTGGTTTAAGTATTTCTAATAGTGGTGTACTAATTTGAACTTCATCAACTACTGCTACCGTTGATAGTTATAATATTGAAATTAGTTGTTCGAAATCTCCTTATAATACCGGAGTGTATGCAATTGTTTTTAATGTTGTTTCGTTGTTACCTAATTCATATTTTATTGGATATGATGGTGGAGTTCACTATTTGCCGTATTCTAGTGATGCTGGAACTCCAGGAACATCATTATATGCGTTATGTAACATTAATTCTAATGGTGGTATAAATTACGATGGTTATTACGATGGTATAAGAGGAATTCATTTTGGTAGTGAATGAGATGCATTAACAACTATAAATTGTAATAATTTTTGTGCTAATTTATTTCGATCTTCTCCAATGATTTCAATTACGGAAATTAATTTTCCATCAAATATTAACTATATTTTTGGGAATAATTTTTGTGCCAATATGTTTAATGGCAGCACTCTTCTTACCTCTCTACCAGATGGTTTTAGTTTACCACAAACGATAACTAGAGTAGGAGATTTTTTTGCTTCCGGTATGTTCGTAGGTTGTACTTCTCTTACCTCTCTACCAGATGGTTTTAATTTACCACAGGCGGTTATGAGTGTTGGTTATGGTTTTTGTAGAAGAATGTTCGATACGTGTACGTCACTTACTTATTTGCCAACTGGGTTTAATATGCCACAAAATTTACAATCAATAGATGCTTATTTCTGCTATGGTTTGTTTACTGTTTGCTTAAATCTTGCTTCTTTGCCTTATGGGTTTGATTTACCTAGTAGTTGGTATTCAATAGGTAATTATTTTTGCTATGGTTTGTTTATGTATTGTCATAATTTGAATTACGGTAATGAAGCCACTAACACGTACATCAATATACCTTTAAATAGTGGTTCCTCAAGTCTTTTTGTATATGAAATGTTTTTAGATGCATTCAAACTACTTGGTGATGGTGGATTTCCAGTTACTCCAATTCAGGGTAATAGTTATTCAATAGCGAGAAATTAACTTATTTTGTTCAACGGCCGTTTTCGAATTCAAAATCAGGACCAGGATAAGAACCAACTTTTGTAATTGCAATAATTAGATCTATTAAGTATCAAATACCAAATGTAAGTCAACCAAGTAATAGTTTAACGATTCCTAATCCTATTTGTCCTCTCATAAATCGGTCAGCACCAATAAACCCCAAAAGTCACGCACCAATAACGATAAAAAGTATTTTATTAATTTTTGTTTTTTTATTAGTCATATTTTTTTTACATACATATTATACAAAAAAAGCAGAAACTAATAAGTATTACGTTCTGCTTTTAACTTTTAATTGGCTGGGAAAATTGGATTCGAACCAATGGTACTAGATTCAGAGACTAGGGCCTTACCGCTTGGCTATTTCCCAATGGTGACCCGTACGGGATTCAAACCCATGAATGCACGCTTGAGAGGCGTGAGTGTTAAATCGCTTCACCAACGGGCCTTATACATCAATTATAAATTATTTTAATTAATTAAAAATGCTTGTGTATAATGTCGATATATGGGAAGAGTAGGAAAAGTAAGTAGTGGTTGTATAGGGTGTGGAACATGTGTTTCTGTTTGCCCAAAAAAAGCGATAAAAATAAGCAAGAAAACTAATCGAGCTGAAATAGATACAAATAAATGTATTGGTTGTGGACGTTGTGAAGATGCATGTCCTGTTTCGGCAATAATTCTTGAAGAAAAAAAGTAAATTGTTTACTTAAATTCTCTTTTACGTAGAAGAGAATTTTTTTTCGCTTCAAGTTCTTCTTTTGTGATCATTCCACTTTTGTGCATTTCTTCAAATTTTTTGATCATCGAATTTATATATTCATCTCGTTTAGCATCAACTTGATTATCTTTATTTTTTCTTTTTTCTAAAATACTAATTTCCTCTAAGCATTCATCTCTTTTAGTGAATCATAAATACGCTATTGCAACACCAAAAATTCCACAAAAAAATATTGAAAGTATTGGCAATAAGTTTGTTTTTAAAATGTATTTTTTTCTTACTGCATTATTTCAACCACAATAAGAAATTGTTGGTAGTACAACTAAAAAAATACTTATTACAAAACTAATACAACCAACACCTATGTTAGAAGAAAGAACAATTCAAAGAACCCCAACAATGATTAAACCAATTCCTAATAGAATACCTGCTAACATTCCTAAAAGTGATAACATGCAACAAGTTCTTTGCATTCTATACATTTTAAACTAACCTATTGTAATACTCAACAACATAAGTTTCATTAATTTCTGGATTAAGTTCTGTTTCTTCTAATAAACGTAAATATTTACCTTTTTTATTTTCTTTATCAACCTCAACATATGGAACAACACTAGCATTATTTTCTAAAGCTTTTTTAACAAGATCCAAATCTTTTGATTTTGGTTTTAACTCAATAACACTACCAACTTTTATAATCGCTGAAGGAATATTCATAATTTTTCCATCAACTAAAATATGTCGATGGTTAACTAGTTGACGTGCTAATTTTCTTGTTGAAGCAAAATTCATTCTAAAAACTAAATTATCAAGACGGCTTTCCATCAAACGAATTAAATTTAATGTATTTGAACCTTGAATTTTCTTTGCTAAACTAAAAAATCTTCTAAATTGTTTATCATTTAAACCGTAAAGGAAAGCAACTTTTTGTTTTTCTCGCAAATGTTCTCCGTAATTAGATAATTTTTTTGGAGTTTTGCTAAATCCATGTTGGCCAGGAGCGTAAGAACGTTTCTTTCCTTTTAAAAACTCTTTGTTATTCTCTAATAATGAAAATCCTAATCTTCTTGATTTTTTATTTATACTTCCTAAAAAACGTGACATTTATTCCTTGCAATTTAATTATATTAAAAATATTATACTATTCAATTTATTCCTTGCTATTTAATTTTAATAATTCTTCTAATGTTTTGTTGCGTAGTATTGATATTTCGATAGTTTCTAGCATTTCATCGTTCTTTGTAATTATTTTTTTTAATTCTTCTACTGAAATTCGATATTGTTGCGCAACAGCTTTATAGTACTCTTCGCTTTCACTATCTGATATTGTTAATTTCATTTCTTCTGATATTTTATCAATAACTAATGAATAACTAACATTTTCTGATGCTGTCACATCAATCATTTTGTTAAAATCATCAATTGTACTAAATCCTTGAAAATTAATAAATTGTTCAATACTTATACCATATTGTTTTGCTTGTGATTGATATTGGTGAAAAATTTTTTCACTTTCGTAACTAATCATTTTTTCTGGAATAAATTCAATTTTAGCATTTTTTATTAGAAAATTAACTATCTTTTCAACATTTAGTTGTTTGTTATAATTTTCTTTTTTAATTGTAATATCTTTTTTAACAAAATCCTTAAGTTGAGTTAAATTAGAAACATTAGGTATTTGTAAACTAGCAATATATTCATCATTCAAATCTGGCATTTTTCTAGTGCTAATTTTTTTAATTTTAAGTTCGAAATTTGCTTTTTTTCCTGCTAAATCTTTTTGTGGGTAGTCACTAGGAAAGGTAACTTCTATTGTTTTTTGTTCATTTTCTTTTAAACCAATCATTTTTTCTTCAAAACCGGGAATAAATTTTTTTGAACCAATAACTAGTTCAGCATCATTTTGTTCTCCACCAGCAAAAGCAACACCATCAAGTGTTCCTTTATAATCGAAAACAACAAAATCACCATTAGCAATAATACCGTTTTCTTTTTGAGAAAGAAGAATATCTTTTTCAACTATTTTACTAATATATTCATCGATATCACTATCATTAACTTGTATTTCGTTTTTTATTAAATCTGGTATATTTTTATAATCTGGTAATTCTACTTTCGGTAAGCGTTCAAATGTAAACTTAACTTCTAATTTATTTTCTTCAACAACTATAGGAACAATTTCTGGATAATTTTCAATAAAATCTTTTTTTTGTAAATCTGAGTTTTCTAAAATGTTAGCAAAATTTGCTTTTATTATTTTATCGACAGATTTACCTAATAATTCGTTTTGGTCTACATAACTTTTTATTTTGCTTATAGGAGCTTTACCATTCCTAAAACCAGGAACTTTAACTTTTTTTGCTAATTCTTTTAACGTATTTTCTTGAGTTTTCTTTCATTCATTTTCGTTAAAAGAAACATCAACTATTATTTTTTGTCCTTCTTCTTTAATGTCTGAAATATTCATATCGTTATACTATGGTAAAATTATAACATAATTAGATATTCTAAGTGTAATAATACATTGTATATATTTTTTTTATAATAATTATGATGAATATAAAAAATAAAAAAGCAATGCATGTTCATGAAAAAGAATATATTCGTAAACATTTTTTTTCTTTTTTTGCAAAAGGAAATGTTCTTTTTATTCACGGATATAATTCTACATGATTTAAACATCGTTCTATTCTTGATTTTTTTTATGAAAATGGTTACAATGTTTTTACATTAGATTTACCAAATCATGGTAAAAATACTGATTATAATTCACAACTTTTTTTTACAGATTATTGCAATTATGTTCTTGATTTTATCAAGCAACATAATTTAAAAAAAATAGTTTTATTTGGTCATTCAATGGGTGGAGGAGTAATTGGAGCAATTTTTAAAGAAATTAATAAAATAACAAAATTTGTTATCTTACAAGATCCATTGCAAAAATCTGTGAAAAAAAAAGATACTGGAATAATAGCAAAAGCATTTGATATGATGAAAAAACATGGTATTGGTGGTATTAAAAAATGATTAACACCAAGTAACAATAGTTTACATTCAATTTTACTATTGAACGATATTGTTTCTGATGATGTTTTGGTTAATATTGAAAATGGTTTAAAAATGATAGATGTACCAACTTTAGTTTTTTTTGGTGAAAACGATGATGTTATAGATCCGATGGATGCAAAAGAATATTTTGAATCTATTGTTAATAAAAAATATTTATATTTCGAAATTATTAAGAACGCAAAACATAGTCCGGATATCGAAAATTTTTTAGAAACAAAGGAAGTAATCATTAATTTTTTAAATAAATAAAGTATTAATTAAAATTATTTATAATAATAATTAGTAACATGTTATCACGTATTGAAAAAAAAAATAATTCTTCTAATAAAAAAAAAGATGAAATTATTAATTCGCCAAATAATAATTATTACAATTCTCCAGTTGATGAAAATGGAGACAATAAAAAATTTAAAGTAAATTGAATAACAATAATTTTAATTGCGATTGTTGTTGGTTTTTGTGGATGACTATTTTCTTCGTGTTTAAGTGCTCCAAAAACCATTACACCAAAGAATGTTCAAGATGTTGCTGGAGAATTAACAATTAATTATCAAGAAAATAACCAAAGTAAAAATTATGCTATTTCTGGCGGAATAAGCGAATGAGAAAAAAATTCTATCGCTAATTTGGAATGACAAAATTATTCTAATAATTTTACTTGTTTTTCTTTTTATATTCGTGATAATAATAAAGCTTTTATAAAATTTTTCGTAAAAGAAGCAACGGAAATTGAAAATGGAACTACCGTACATAAATGAAGCATTGGCGATTACACAGTTCCTTCGTCAGGTGCAGAATCAGTTATTGAATGATTACAATATACAAGTACCGCTAGACTTTCTTTACCACCACAGAGCATTGATATTTTAAGTCTTGTAAGTTCATTATTTTTCCCAATATTATTTATCGGATTATTTATTTGATATTTTAGAAAAATGTCTCAATTACAAGGGGGGCAAGAAAACGGTGAAGGTGGAGGAATATTCTCTATGGGTAAATCATCCGCTAAAACAGTTAAATCAAATATTAAATTTTCCGATATTGCTGGAATCGAAGAAGAAAAAGAAGAATTAATTGAAATTGTTGATTATTTAAAAAATCCTATGAAATATTTAGCTATGGGAGCTCGAACACCTAGAGGTGTTATATTTTATGGTCCTCCCGGAACAGGAAAAACTTTATTAGCAAAAGCGGTTGCTGGAGAAGCGAGCGTTCCTTTCTTTCAAATTTCTGGTTCTGCATTTGATGATATGTTAGTTGGTGTTGGTGCAAAACGTGTACGAGATTTATTTGCAAAAGCAAAAAAAGCTGCTCCAGCAATTATTTTTATCGATGAAATTGATTCAGTTGCTTCAAAAAGAGGAAAAAATGATTTAATTGGTGGTGGTGGAGGAATCGCTGATCAAACGATAAATCAATTGCTTGCTGAAATGGATGGATTTTCTACTAAAACTGGTGTTGTTGTTATGGCAGCAACTAATCGTTTAGATGTATTAGATGAAGCAATATTACGTCCAGGAAGATTTGATCGTCATATTCAAATAAATTTACCAGATATTAAAGAAAGAGAAGCAATTTTAAAAATTCATGCAAAAAATAAAAATATTTCACAAGCTGTAAATTTATTAGATATCGCTAGAAGAACTCCTGGTTTTTCTGGTGCACAATTAGAAAATGTTCTTAATGAAGCGACTTTATTAGCAGTTAGATTTAACAAAACTGTTATTAGTATTGATGAAGTAGATGAAGCGATTGATCGTGTAATTGCTGGTCCTGCAAAAAGAACAAGAGTAATAACAGAAAATGAAAGATTACAAATTGCTTATCACGAAGCGGGACACGCTTTAGTTGGTTTATATACTCCTGGTAGTGAAAAAGTAGAAAAAATTACAATTATTCCTCGTGGAAAAGCCGGAGGTTATACAATTTCTAATCCAGAAAAACAAGAAACAATTATTCAAAGAAAAAATGAACTTCTTTCAAATATTGTTTCATTGTTAGGTGGACGTGCTTCTGAAGCTGTTAAATATGGTGTTGAGGCAGTTTCAACAGGTGCTGCAAATGATTTATATCGAGCAACAGCAATCGCTCGTAGTATTGTAATGCAACTTGGTATGAGTGCGGTAGGAATGACACAATTTATCCCTACAGAAGGTTCAACCAATCCATACGCACAAAAACTTTATTCTGAAACAACTGCTTTAAAAATAGATCTTCAAGTTGAAAAAATTATTCAAGATTCTTTTAAAAAAGCAAAAGATATTATTGAAAAAAATCCAAAAGAATTAGAAATTATCGTTGAATGTTTATTATTATTAGAAACAATTGTTAAACCACAAATTGATTACATCCACAAAAATTTAAAATTACCTCCAGAAGCAATTGAACAAAAAAGTAAATTAGGCGGTTCAGAAAAAAAAAGTTCTACTTCTAAGAAAAATTAATAGTAAAAATTAAAATTAATTACTTTGAATGTTATGTTATAATAAATAGTAGCAATTTTATTGTTAGAAAAATTATTTATATTTACTTTATTTCATTTTAAAAAGCATGACAAAGAAAAAAAAAAGTAGTGAAAAAAATATTGAAAAAGATAAGAAAATAATTACTACTGAAAAAAATATTCTTAGTATTGATGCACCAACGTTAAAACAAATGTTTTTATTAGGTGGTGAAGAAATATCTAATAATTATAAGAAAATAGATGAATTAAACGTATTCCCAGTACCCGATGGTGATACAGGAACAAATCTTAAATTAACAACTAGTGGTGCATCAGATGTAATAAAAAACAACGAATACAATGAATTATTCACATTATGTAAACAATATGCTCGAGCTTTGCTAATGAATGCGCGTGGAAATTCTGGAGTAATATTTAGCCAGATTATTAAAGGTTTTGTATCAGGAATAGTTGATAATCAAAAAGAAATTAATATCGAACAACTAATTAATTGTTTTCATAATGCTGTAAGAGTAGCATATAATGCTGTAAGCAATCCGGTTGAAGGAACTATTCTTACTGTAATTCGTGTTACTAGCGAAGAATTAATTAAGAATAAAAAAAAATATAAAAATGTTAATGAACTTTTAACTTTTGCAATTGAAGAAGCAGAAAAAATATTATTAAAAACTCCAGAACTTCTTCCTGAATTGAAGGAAGCAAAAGTTGTTGATTCAGGTGGTTATGGTTTAGTAAGATATTTGATTGGTATGCGTAAAGCGTTATTAACAGAAAAAACAAATGACTCTTCAGTTGAGAAAAAACTTGAAGAACGTGTGGAAAAGATGTCAATAGTTGGTTTAAAAACTGATACTAACGATGGATTCGGATATTGTACTGAATTTATTTTCACAATAGGTACACGTGTTCATATCTCACAAAAAGAAAAAGACAAATTTGATGAAAAATTTTTTAAAAAAGAAATTTCGGGAATGGGTGATTCTATTGTACTAGTTGTTGATGATAAAAAAGTAAAAGTTCATATTCATACAATTAAGCCATATCAAGTATTATATTTTGCTTCACGTTTCGGTGAGTTCGATAAAGTAAAAATAGAAAATATGACTAATCAATTCTTGGAAAAAAATCCAGGTACAACTCTAGAAGATGCCTTATTATTTGGTGTTAAAGAAAAACGAACTGATGATGTAAAAATAATTGTTTCTGTTCCTACTTTAATTTTAGGTGAGTTGTTTGTAAAACAACTAGGTGTTGATGAATATATTCTTGAAAAAGAAGGTGGAAATTCTTCAATTAAAAATTTTGTTTCCAAATTATTAAAAGTAAAATCTAATAAAATAATTGTATTACTAGAAAATTCTAACGAAATTTTAGCAATTAAGGAAGCAATTAAATTACTTCCTCCGAACGTAAATGTACACTTTTTTAATGCTGGATCTATCGCTAATATATATATGATGTGTTTAGCATTTGTTCCAATGCATGATTTTAATACAAATATAAAAACTCTTGATAGAGTTTTTTGATCGTTGAGTCATGGAAAGATATCACGTTCTACAAAAATTACTAAAATCGGTAAATTAGATATTAAAAAAGATGATTTTATTGGCATTATCAATAAAGATATTGTTTGTTCATCACCTAATTTCGAAGTTGCTTTCAAAGATCTTGCAAGTAGTGTTATTGGTAAATTTAAGAAATATAAAATTGTTTATGTTTTTTTAGGTAAAGAAATAAATAAAAGTTTCTTAAATTCGATTAAAGATTATTTTGCTAATAAACAAAAAATTAAAGTTAATTATATTGAAAGTATGCAGGATGTATATCAAGTAGTTATAGGTGCGATGAATAGTGACAAACTATAAAAGCACAACTACACAAAATATATGTATGGAATTGATAAGGAATAAGTACTTAACATGGTTATTAAGTGAAAAAGACAATAAATTCATAAAAATAATCACTGGAATACGAAGAATTGGAAAATCAACTTTACTAAAACAATAATTACTTATATGGTTACAGATTAGAAAATTTAGTTTTTGGAATTACAATTTTCTAATTATCAAGTGTATACAATGAAAAATAGAAATAATGAAGAAATTGATTTTGTTGCTAAAAGAAAAAATGAAGTTTTATATATTCAAGTTTGTGATTAATTAAATGAAGAAAACTACAATAGAGAAACTAAACAACTATTGTCATTACCAAATGCGTATCGTAAAATTGTTTTGTGCAACAAAAATAAAATTCCAAATAAACAAGGCGGAATAGATATCATTAATATTATTGATTGATTAAAAATAGATAAGAAATAGTGATTGATATATTTATAAACTACCTTTAAAATCATCTTTAAATTTTTTAACCAACTTTTCTTGTCACTTACTTGTTGGTTCAAGTTTTCCTAAAAAGAAACGCAACAATTTTGGTTCAAATTTGAACTTTAATCCACCAATTAATTTTCTATTTTTATATAATCAAGTAATTCTATCAATTACAAATTCAAGTTGCGATTTTGTAAATATACGACGTGGACAAGCAAGTCTAACTAACTCCATATTTGCGATATGATCAGTACCATCAGGATTACGTTCTTCACTAATTGTTCCACGTTCCATACCAGCTATTCCAGAAATTAAATAAATAGCTGCTGCTAATGAGCCAGCTCGATATTGTTCTTTTGGAATGTGATCGCAAAATTTCATTGCATTTAAATGGCAACCTAAACCACCAGCTGGAGTAATCATCGGTACACCATTTTTCGTTAATTGATCAACTAAAAATTTTATTGACATCGGTCCATGTGAAATCATTTCCATAGTCATTGCTTCTTGTAAACCAATGTTAATCATTTCTAATTCAGATATACTCATTCCTCCATAAGTGATAAAACCTTCATATAGTGTAACTAAATCTTGCATTGTTGCAAGTATTTTTTTATCATCTAACAAAATACATCCACCTCTTGCACTACCTAATTTTCTTGCAGAGAAATAAATAATATCAAATTGTTTAGAAATAATCTTTGTTATTTCTGATATGTTCATATTCTTATATTTATTTTCACGTATTTTGATAAAATATAAATTATCTGTAAGTAAACTAGCATCTAATATTGTTATGATATTATTTTTTTTGCACAATTCACATGTTTTAATCATATTTTCTAACGAAACTGGTTGTCCACCAATTAAATTAGTTCCCGCTTCTATTCGCATAAAAGAAATATTTTTTTTATTTTTTGAAATAAAATCCTGTAATTTTTTAAGATCAACATTACCTTTAAAAGGATTTGTACTTTCTGGTTTGAATCCTTCATTAGCTAACAATTCAATCATTTTACCACCATTTAATTCAACGTGTGCTTTTGTAGTTGTAAAGTGATGATTTGTTAACGCAAATGTATTTGCTTTAACTAGAGTTTTGCAAATTATATTCTCACAAGCTCTTCCTTGGTGAGCTGGTACAAGAAATTTTTTACCAAATATTTCTTGACAAGTTTTTTCAAGTTTAAAAAAACTTTCACTACCAGCATAAGCATCATCAGCGATCATGCTAGCAGCTTGTTGCGCATCGCTCATGGCGTTAACACCACTATCGGTTAACATATTTAAAAAAATATCTTTATTATGTAATAAAAAAGTATTGTTACCAGCGTTTGTTATTGCAGTTAAACGTTCATCAATATTCAACAAGTTAATTTTTTTAATTATTTTAACTTTATGCATTTCTAGCATCTCGAAATTTTGTCCGTTTGTTTTTTTGATATTATTCATAACTAATTAGTTTGTTGTAATAAGTGAAGATATTTTACACTATATATTATAAAACAATCAATATTTATTTTGTTATACTTACAAATTAATATGGATTGTTACCGTTTGTTTTGTTGGAAAGATTGTAACCTTGTTGTTTCATTTTAGAAATTCATTCTCTTTCACAATCATCTAAACGCGTTGTTTCGATTACTTTAAAAACCACTGAATCAGATAAAAATTCAATATGATCAAAATGTTGGATTAATCTTTTTGTACAACTTCCAGCTTGTCCGACATACGCAATTTTCTTGTCTTCGTCTTTATAGATATAAACACCACTATGATTAAATTTCTTTTTACATTCGTTATTTAATAATAATTTATAATTTATTCATTCATTACTAAATTCTTCATTTATTTTTTGAAGATAACATTTCATTTCATCATTAGATTTGTTTTTAATATTGGTAATATGCGTTTTATGAAAATCTTCATCATTAGATATTTTTTTAAGTTTAAAAAGAATAGAATTTTTTCTTTGCATTTTATCTGATTGATTAACTCTTAATTCGTGATCAATAACTTCAAAAACTCCAACAAAATAATAATCTTTCTTAATTAAGTTATCGCTATATAAATATAATTTGCCACCTTCTAAAAGCATTTTATTTAATTTCGTTCCTCTTGCTCCTGATAAAGGATTTGTTTGATCTTTAGGATAAGTTCCTCAATAAAAAATTACTCCGTCAATTTCTACTGCGGGATTAATAGTTATATTTTCTAATGAATCATAGTGTTTTGAATTTCCACGGCTAATAGCAATGACATCATTACCTTCTCATTTAGCTTGCGCCATACCATGACCAGCTAATTCTTTATTCAAACATTGTTTTGATATTATTTCTTCCCGATTCATAAATTTATCGTTGATAGTTTTTAGCAGAAAAACAATAAATTTATGGATAACTTAATTATTGGTTAGCAAAATGTGTATTCATAACTAATTCATTTTGTGTTTTCTAATTTTACTTTCTTTCCCATGTAATAAACGATAAATATTTGATTTATGTCGCATTAAAACGAGAAATGTGGAACAAAACATAATGATAAATAAACCAAATATAAGATCAGAGTTAAATTCATAAGAAATTTTTGCTACATCATCTCTAGGTGCATACAATCCAGGATTATATAAAACCGAATTGTCAAATAAATATAAAAAATTTAAATTAGGAATTAAAATAAGAAACATCGAAAGAGTAATTGCCAGTAAGGAAGATAAAGAACTATATCTTGAAATAATGATTGTAAAAAATCAAACAGCAAATATGATTAGAAATATTCATGGTGAAATCATAATAATTAATCCAACGGTTGCAGAAACACCTTTTCCGCCTTTATAATCAATGGCACGTTTATAATGTTCTTTTGAAAAAAGTAACACAATTAGAAATGTAACTGGAAAACAATGACCTAATATTGCAAAAAAACCACCTAAAAATACCAAAGTATATAAAGATTCATATTGGTATGTAATATTATTTTCCATAGGTACAATATCGTTAATAGGAGTGAAATCTGGATATATTGTATATCTATATATAATTCAGCAAATTAATACTGATAACGAACATTTTGCCATATCGCATAATGAAACTAAAATAGATAATTGTGGACTAATTACACGAGAAAAATTAGTAGCTCCTGGATTAGTACTTCCTAATTTTCTAATATCCTTTTTAAAAATTCTCGCAAAAATCGCTGCGAAAAGAATGCTGCCGAATAAATAACCAATAATCGCAAAAACAAAACTAATAATAACGATTTTTATTATAGGATCCATAATACGAAATATTTACTTACTATATTATATAACTATTTATTCTCTCGCTATAGAAATAGGAACAAATGGTGACATTCATTTGCCAGTAACTGATTCCAAAATACTCTCATCGTTAACACCATTTACGATGAAAGTATCTCCTTGAAAAAACCAATCTTTAAATGGCAATGTTGTGTTGTCTGTAAATGACAACATAGTACCTTCTTCATTGTTACCATATTCTAAAAGTGTACATAATCTAAAAAACTCATTAAATGCATTGCCATAATCCACTAAATTAGGATTGTTAAAAGTAAAATTTTTATTTAATTTTTTAATTTTAGATTCTCTAAAAAATTGATCACAAAAACAGTTGGTACTAGCATCAAAAACAAATGAATTAGATAGTTTTGGAACTTTTAAATTAATTGGTGGAACATCAAAATTTATTCCATAAAACATTCTAGCACAAAAATTACTACCAACTTCATCTAATTCTTCTGGTAATTCAAAAGAATCAGGAAGGATTAATTCATTATTAGTACTTGTAAATTCACCTATTCCATAAAACATTTTATTACAAAAATTGGTTCCTACTTTTCTTATTTTTTTTGGAATTGTAAAACCATCTGGAAATATAATGGGATCTGTTCCAGTCATTGAACCATTTCAAAAAAAGCCGCTTAAAAACATGTCACCAACTTCAATAATATTTTCTGGTAAAATGAAATCATTCGGTATCTTAAATAAATCTGCTCTTTGTGTAAACTGATAACAAAAATTATCACCAACTTTTGTAACGTTTTTTGGAAAATTTAAACATTTTAACGTTGAACGATTTATATTATTATGTGGTCCGAAATCAAATCAATAATAAAAATTATTACCAATTTCTTCTAATTCATCCCACGATTCTCCAAAATGGACTCCTTGAAGAGTGTTGAATTGGGCACTAGTGAATGTAAAATCATCAAAATTTGCTGTTGATCCTCCACATACTTTACAAAATTCAGTTAAATTATTTGGTGAATAATTAAAATAAGGAAAATATGTAATTGTGCCACTTCCATCTCTTGTTAATAAAAAAGAATTATCATAAGCTTCAATAACAACTTCTGCATTAGAAAAAATTCTTGTATTTTCTCCATCGTTATATTTAACATTTACATTAAATGTAATATCTGGATTACATACTAAAGATTGACCATCTATTTGATCAGCGAATATATATTTGTTATAAAATTTATTTCCTTCTTGATTAACAACATCAGCACCTTTATATTTTAATGTAAATTTTGAATTATCTGAAGAAACAGAATATTCAATATAGTCATATACATCTGGTGATGATGTTTGTATTTCTCACTCTATTTTACTATAGTCAGGGTTTTGTACATCAGTAAAACTAGCATCATATATTAATTCATCATCTAATGAGTGCAATGAATCACTTCCTGTTTCACTATCGATATTTATTTCTGGTAAAGAAGAAGTATTTCTAGCACACGATTTAGGTAAAAATAGAAGTAATATTAATGCAATAATGCAAGCAGTAGACATCATTAATAAATAATATAAATATTTTTTTTCTTTTTGTTGTTGTAATTGATTATTTTTATTTTGTTCCATATATATATATATATATCATTTTTTCCATTTTTTAAAAAAAATGCATATTTAGCAATAAATGTTACTAGTTTATACTATAAAATAAAGCAAACAATATATAAAGGTAACTTTACCATGAATAACATTAATATATGTTTGCTTTACTAATATTATTTTATTCACGCGAATAATATAATATATATAACATATGAAATCATATTCAGATGATGCAATAAAAGTTCTAGAAGGTTTAGAACCTGTTAGAAAACGTCCAGGTATGTACATTGGTTCAACTGATATTAATGGTTTACATCATTTAATATGAGAAGTATTCGATAATTCAGTTGATGAAGTAATTTCTGGCAATGCTGATACAATAAAAATTACACTTAATAAAGATGGTTCAATAACAATAGAAGATAACGGAAGAGGAATACCAACTGGTATTAATTCAACAACAAAGATTTCAACAGTTGATACTGTTTTCACCACACTACACGCTGGAGGAAAATTTGATGATAGTGCTTACCATTCAGCTGGAGGATTACATGGTGTTGGTGCATCTGTTGTAAATGCATTAAGCGAATGATGTACAGTAACTATTAAGCGTGACGGTAAAATTTATGAATCTAAATACCAAAATGGTGGTAAGATTGTACAACCGAATAAACAAATTTCAACAACTAATCGTACTGGTACAATAGTTTCGTTCAAACCTGATAAAAGTATTTTTTCTTCTATTGTTTTTAACCCATCAATTATTAAAGAACGAATTAGAGAATCATCATTTTTATTTAAAAAATTAAAATTAATTTTTGAAAATTTACAAGATGGTGAAACTGAAACATTCGAATCTAAAGCTGGATTAGCAGATTATGTTGATTTTATTAATAACGGTAAAACGCCACTTAATAAAGTTGTTTATTTTGAAGGCAAATTTGATAATATTGAAGCAGAAATAGCTTTACAATATACAACTAGTTCTGGTGAGGTTATTATTTCTTTTGCTAATTCCATAAAAACAAAAGAAGGTGGTTCACATGAAAATTCTTTTAAATCAACAATTACAGAAATAATAAATTCATTTGCAAGAAAATGAAATCTTTTAAGAGAAAAAGATAAAAACTTTGATGGAGATGATGTTCGCGATGGTTTAACAGCGGTTATTTCTGTTCGTGTTCCAGAAAAAATAATTCAATACGAAGGACAAACAAAAAATAAATTGTTTACACCGGAAGTTGGAACAGCTATCAAAAAAATATTTTCAGAGAAATTAAATTATTGAATGGAAGAAAATCGTAAAGTTGCTGAAAAAATAATTGAAAAAGCGCTTGTTTCACGAG
>JAITHU010000041.1 GCA_031279765.1 Mycoplasmataceae bacterium | reverse complement strand
CAGCAACTAATGGAGAATACACAATTGTTATTAATTGTGAAAAAGCCCCATATGTTGCTGGTGATTTTACTATTAATTTTAAAGTATCATGAAATTCATATTTTATTGGTATGGATGATGCAAAATATAATTTACCATATTAGAACGAATCAACAACTTCTGGTACTTCTTTATATGTGTTGTGTAATATTATGACATCTTCGCGTTTTAGCTACAACGGATATAATGATACAATCAAAGGAATTCATTTTGGAAGCGATTGAAATGCTCTTACCGTTGCTCCTAATAATTTTTGTAAATATTTATTTTATGGAGCTAATTATTCAATTATTGAAGCTAATTTGCCACAAAATTTGCAATCAGTTGGTAATGATTTTGCGTATTATATGTTTTGCAACAATCAGCAAGTTACTGCTGTTCCTAACGGATTTAGTATACCACAAGGAATAACAACAGTTGGTAGTAGTTTCTTAACGGGTTTGTTTGGTAATACACCCATTACTTCCCTTCCTAACGGATTTAATATACCACAAGGAATAACAACCACTCCTAGTAGTTTCTTATCGGGTTTGTTTAGCTATAATACAAACCTTACTACTCTTCCTAACGGATTTAATATACCACAAGGAATAACAACAATTAGTGGTAGTGGTTTCTTACAAAGTATGTTATCTGGCACACAACTTACTACTCTTCCTAACGGATTTAGTATACCACAAGGAATAACAACTACTGGTACTCATTTTTGTGTTAGAATGTTCGAAAATTGTACATCATTAATATATGATCCTAATTCAACATCAACTTTAACATTCCCTATAGGTAGTGCAACTTATTATGGCCATTATACATTTAAAGATGTACCAAGTTTTTTAGGTACTCCTGGGATCGACAGTGAAGGCACTGTTTCACAAGGTTCAACTATTAAAATACCAACAGCTTAAATTGTATTAATTGCAATAATCAATTTATGATTATCAATATATAAACAAAATCTTTAATATAATTTAATTAAAATAGTAAATGGCTGCACCTAAAAAACTGAAAAATATTTTTGGTAATTCTGAACAACAACAGAATAATGTTGTTAACAACCCTCAAGAACAACAAATAAATAACTTTCAAGAAGAAAATCCAGAATTAAATCAAAACGTCTTCACACCAGTACAAAATGCTGATAATACTGATTTTTTACAACAAACTGTAAATGAAAATGGCGAAACAAATTATCAATACGCTGATAACAATACAAACATACAACAAATAAACAATCAGCAACAAGCGAATTTTGTAAACGATAATCAACAACAACTAATCCAATTTAATAATAACGAAGCAAACGAATTTGCTATGGATACAAATAATTTTATACAAAATAAAAATGATGAATTATCTCAACATACAAACTTTATAAATCAAAACGATATGCGTTTAGCACCACCAACAAAAAATACTGGTGTTTTTGTAAACGAAGCTGCAAATGTGCCACAAAGTAATGCAATTTTACAACCAGTTGTTAAACAAACAGCAACTAAAAATTCAATATGAGGTAAACACGATGACGATCAAGAAGAAACAAATGAAATGTACCACCAAATGGATAAGGATACACTTGAATTAGTAAATCACAATCGTTTAAATATGATTGGAGAAGCAACCGCTTATACAAACGCACCAATAATAATAGACCCATTTGCTAACGAACATGATAATTTGCATATTAATAAATTACAACGTAAGGATATGATATGAGTATTTTCTCTATCAACATTATCAATTATTTTGTTAGGTGTAACAATTATTTTATTGATCGTAATGATATTTAATTAATTTTTTGCATATTATTATATTGAATGATAATAACAAAAAGTAAATTAAATATTAATAAAGGTGCATACCCTGAAGAAATTATCAATAGAACAGGGTTGTATTATCTTGAAAAAAATATTGGTATATTAGAAAAAAGACAGATACCAATATGCATATTAAATAAAACAAATGATAAAATAACTGGAAAATTATTATCAAAATCATCTGTTGATTATTTTTGTTTCTTAAATAACAGATACTCAGAATTTGAAGTAAAACAAACTTCTAACGATTATTTTTCTATTACACAATTATTAGCACATCAAATGAATTATTTAAAAAAAATGAAAAATATAAAAATAAATACATTTTTAATTATATATTTTAGTAAATATGATACATTTTACATTGCTAATTTTGAATGAATTATTGCAAAAACTATAAATACTACAAAAATAAAATATGAAGAATTTAAAAATAATTGTCAGCAATTAAAAATAATTTTTCCAGGTATATTAAATATAATAAATTACTTATAATGAACCTATAAATAATAAAAATGTTAATTGGTTCGCATATTAGTTTGTCGTCACCAGATTATTTATTAAATAGTCTAAAAGAAACAAGAAAAAATGGTGCAAATTGTATGATGATTTATCTAGGCTCTCCACAAAACGCTAAATTAATTGACGATGAAAAATTAAAAATCGAGGAATATAAGGTATTTGCTAGTGAAATTAATTACAATATTAACAATACTATCATACATGCGCCATATATAATAAATCTTGCAAATAAAAATAATAATGAATTTAGTATTAATTTTTTAAATGATGAAATTAAAAAAATGATCAATATAGGTTCAAAAATATTAGTTTTGCACCCAGGAAATGCAACTAATGGCATTAGTATTAGCGAAGCAATTGATAATTTATCACATATTATTAATAGCTTAATTGTGCCAAATGATATCAAATTATGCATCGAAACAATGTCTGGAAAAGGAACGGAAATAGGCAAAAATTTCTCAGAAATTAAAAACATTATTGAAAAAATAAAAAATAAAGATATTATTGGTGTGTGTTTGGATACTTGCCATATATGAGATTCTGGATACAATTTAAATAATGTTGATTATATATTGGAAGAGTTTGATAAAATAATAGGAATAAAATATTTAAAAATTGTACATTTAAATGATTCTAAAAACGAATGTGGTGCAAAAAAAGATAGACACGAAAATATAGGATATGGAAAAATCGGTTTTGATAATTTAATAAAACTCGCATATCATAATAAATTAATAAATATACCAAAAATCCTAGAAACACCATTTTATAATAATATTTCACCATATAAACAAGAAATAAATATGATATTAGAAAAAAAATTTACTAATTGAAAGAAAATTATATAAATTCAATATCGTTTGTTTCACAAGAAATTTTTATTTTTTCTAATAAATCAATTAATATATCTAATGATTCTGGATATTCTTCCAATTTAAATTTTTTTTCCGCTAAGGAAATAATTTCATCTATATTTTCACTCTCATTACGATATTTGTTAGCAAAAAATATTAAATTTCTTGTAAAATTTTTTAATGTTAACGTTACATTTGATGATTTAATTAATTTATCACAGGATTCTTTTATCCTATCTATTTCTATTTTTGTTGATAAATAAAATTCATCGTAATTATTAGAAATATTTTCAGTAATTAAATTAATGCTATCAATATTTTTTTTAACAACTTCTGCGGTGTTTTTATCAATATATAAAATTTGATATAAAAATAATTTATAAGTTGATAAATCACTAATTAAGTTTACGTAGTCATTGTATTTAATTAAAGCTGTATTAACAAATAAATAAATATTATTCCTTATTATCAATAATAAATTAAATAATTCATTTATTTGTTCTATCAAACTCATTTTATTAATTTTTTTTTTAAAATCAATAATATTATTAATAATTAATAAATTATTAACGAATAAAGCAAGATATTTTTCTATAATTTTTATCTTATTATTTATATCTAAATCAGTATTAAAAAAAATATTTACTTGTTTAATAATATTATTGATTTTACTATTAGTAGCGTTTATGTTTTGAAATTGTGCGTTAAGTCATTTAACAGAATCTTCAATAAATTTGTTTGTAACAATAAATTTATCAAGTAAAACTCTAGTATTTTCCAAAACTCTTCCAGAATTTTTTAATATTTCATTAGCATTAACTATTTTTAAATCTTTTAAATAATCTACAACAAGTGATATTTTTCTTTCTTCATTCTCAATATCTTTTTGTATAATAATAAATTCGTCATTTTTTATATTATTAGATATATTATTTAAAATATTTTTATTATATTGACATAAGAATGTTAAATGTTGTAAAATTTTTTCATGCTTATAATAATCAAATATTATTTCAAAATAATTTTTTAATTTTTTATAAATTTCATAAATATTTGAATTATCATAACCAGTAATTTTTCCATATGAAATAAATAAATTTTTTAATTCTTTATTCGCATCATAAAATATCGGTATCGAATAATTATGTTTTAGATTAATTTTATAAATATTATTTAATTCATTATAAGAATCTCGTAATGCATTTATATTTCTAATATAAATAGTATTTGTATTATTTTTAATAGTATCACACAACTTATTTAATAAAAATAAAAAATTATCTAAATCATTATTTAACTTTATTAATAATTTGTTTAATTTAATAAAATTTTTTTTATGAAAAAAAATGGATAATTTTAGAATTTTATCATAATTAACATCATTTTTCTCGATTATAGTATTAACGAAATTTTCAATTTCAATAAAATTATTAATTTTAGAATTATTATTAGCGTTAAAAAATAAATAAATATTGTTATATTTTTTTTTAGTAGTCAATAATTTTTTGAAAAAAATATTGTTAACTAAAAAGTATATAAAAAAAATAAATCAAATTGGAATTATTAAAAAAATTAAAAAAAACATGAATATATACTTATTTTATATTAAAAATGCATATTATATTTATGAAAGGAGGGAATATGACAAAAGTAAATATCGAATTTAAGCAGAATAACTTTGGTGGAATAGCACCAATGGCTCTATGAATAGGAATAACTGGTACATGTATGCTTGCTAGCACTGTAGGAAACCTTATTAATAGTTTTACTAGCAAAAACACATATAACGCTACTAATGGAGTAGCAAATAACATGCAAGTTACTCACCAAAATTCAGCATACACACGAATTTCACCATACCCAAGTAGATCATCAATCTTACTAGGAATATAGATAAGTACAAAAAAAATTAATTAGTTGATGAAGAAGAATCTTTTTTTTCTTTACGTTTACTAGCTACATGAGCACTTGTAACAATCTTTATTTTGAACTTTTTTTTTAATATTGGGTAAACGGAAAAGAACAATATAGAAATAATATATAAAATAAAAAATATTATATAAATTCAAAAGAAAAAAGTTCCTTGAATTCAATTACTATAGCCACTTGTTATTGAAAAAGGAACAGCAGCTAATCCAAATATAAATAAAATTGTTGTTGTAATAGAAAATGCAATTATAACAACATTTAAAAACGATTTATAAGTATAGTAATAATGAACTTTTTTATTATTTATTCAAAACATAAATGAGTAAACAGCAAGCATTAAAAAAAATAATACAATACACGCAACACCGTTTGCATTTAAATGATTAGTATTTCCATTATAGTAGCCAACATCAGATGAGGTTGAATCGTTAATAAATATTGGTATACAAAAAAACATTAATATAGAAAACAAAGAGAAAATAGCTAATATTGTAAAAATAATAGAAAATAAATCAATATGTATATCATTCTTTTGATTACCGTTCTTATTGTTATCGAATTTAATTTCTTTAGTGTTTTTAATTTCTTTAGTATTCATATATTTTTATTATAATCATTTTTTTAAAATTTAATTCATTTCAATGAATGATTTGATAATTATCAAATCATTCATTG
>JAITHU010000028.1 GCA_031279765.1 Mycoplasmataceae bacterium | reverse complement strand
ATTCTAGTTTTGATTGCATTAATTTCTTTTCCTTGTTCTTGTTGAATATTTTCAATCTTATCAAACCGAGTATTAACTTCAATTCTAATTTCATTAATATTTTTATTAATTCTTTCTTCCATAGCAAGCAATAATAGTTCCATTTTTGTTGGTTGTTTTGGTTTAGTAGATGGTTTATCGTTTGAATTATCAGATTTGTTCATCTTTTCTAATACAATTATATCTTTTTCTAAATTCTTGTTATTTAGAGAAGAAAGAATTGTATATTTATTAATATTCTTCATAGAAGTACCTTCTATATATTAATATGTTATTTTTAGAGAAAATACTTAAGTAAAAAAAAAATATTCCCTTTCGACGCGAAAGGGAATAATAACATTAAAAGACGCTTTTTATGTTTACTTAAATTACTTTAAGTTTTTGCTAATGATTGATGTTAATTCAAACATAGTTATTTGTGGTTTACCAAACAACGGTTTTAATTTAGCATCAGCATTAATATTACGCTTATTTTTAGAATCTTGAAGTTTGTTTTTCTTGATGTAATCTCACATCTTTTTAACAGCTTCAGTTCTAGGCAAAGCAGAACTTCCGATAACAGACGCTAAATTAGCGCTTGGTGTCAAAGGTTTTGCAAAAGCAGAAATTTTCTTAGCCATTTATTCCTCCTATGTTGTTATTATAAGAAAAAAACACTTTAACTAAGAAAATATTTTTTTAATTATAAATAATTATTTTCGTAAATAACTAGCTTCTAACGATAGGAATATTGCTTCCACCAGTTACATTTCCTTTGCTATCAATTCCGGTTATTCCGCTAATAAAATTTGGACATGATTAAAAACAAGATAAAATAATATTTCTCGATTATAATTATTTCAATTATAAAAATTTACGAAAAATAATGAATCAGAGAGAGAGAGAAATGCTAATCTCTAATAAGAAAAAAATCCATATTGGAATCGATTTAGGTCCAACATCTATTGGTATTGCAGCAATTGATGATAATGGTGATGTTGTAGACAAACCAAGAATTTATCGCTTTTCTGATGCATGTAATGAAAAAAGTGGTTCCCCAAATAATCAAAGTAGAAGAGAAAAAAGATGCTTAAGAAGAAGAATACAAAGACATTTTAATAAAAGAAATGATTTTCTTAAATTAATTAAAATTTTTTACCCAGAAATTCCTATTAAATGCGATGAAACAAATAAAAAGAAAAAATATTCTTGAGAATATCTTGCAAAACCTTCTTGAAAACAAAAATACAAAAAGATTGAAGGAAATGATAATAATATTTTATATTTACGAAATTATGCATTAGAAAATAAAGTTGATTTAGAAGATGCTTTATTAATTCTTCATACATATTTAAAACACGTAGGAGAATTTAATAGTGGTAGTCCTTTTATAAAAAAAACAGAAGAATATGCTTCAGAAAAACAATTAGAATCTTTAAAAGATAAACATTATTTTAAAAATAGCGATATCAATAGTAAACTTTCTCATGAAGATTGAAAAAAAGAATTAGAAAAATTTTTAGAGATACAACAATTAAATAAAAATTTCGTTGAAAAATATAAAGAAATTTTTAATCGACATCGAGGTTACCAATATGGCCCAGGTGGTGAAAAATCACCTTCTAAATGGGGTCTTTATGAAAGAGATGAAAAAACTGGTGAAATCGTTTTAAAAAAAGATAACAACGGAGATGAAATAAAAACACTATGAGATTTAACTATTGGAAAATGTAGTATTTTTCCAAATGAAAATAGAGCACCGAAATCATGTTGCACATCAGAATTGTTTAATTTATTATCTAATATTAGTAATTTAGATCTTAAAAAAACTGATGGTAATGGCGAATTAAATGATAAAAATTTATTAACTTCCGATATCAAAATTAAATTTATCAAACATTTGTTAGAAAAAAATGTAAAACCATCTATAAAGGAACTATGTTCAACAATTGAAAATAAATCATTTCAAAAAAAGGAAAAAGAATACGAAAATTTTTCCATATGATTTGTGGATCACGGTAATACTAAATTAAATGAAAAATGAAAATGATGTATATATAATCCAAAAAAAAAATTAGAAGTATTTGATGACACAATAGAAAAAATTGGTTTTTTCCATACTACATTTTTTAGCAATTTATTAAATCTAGAAATAATAAAGAAAGAAAACGAATTAAACGATGAAAATATTGAAAAATTAGACAATTTGTCTATTTACATATCTAAAAATATCGAAACATTTATTAGTGGTGAAAGCGAAAATGAAGATGGCAAAGAAAATAACGAAGATAAGGACAATAAAGAAGATAAAAAAACGCAAGAAAAAAAACCGAAAAAAGAAATAAAAATTAATGAAATTGAATTTGATAAATTTATTAAAAACGATGATGGAGATAATGTATTAAAAAATTTAAACGAAAAAGATAAAAATGAATTAAAAAAATATCTAAAAAAAAATAAAAATTATTACACAAAAACAGCTAATCTTTCAATTAAAGCAATGAAAATAAGTAATGCACGATTTATTGGTACTGATGGAAAAATAAATCTTTCTGAATTAATAAATGAAAAAATTTTTGATGCTCATAAGAAAAATAATAAAGAAGAAACGGTAGAAGATATTTTAAAAATTATTTTATCGCCATCTGTAAAAAAAGCTGCAAGTATTTTTTCAAAAAAGTTTAAATTTCTGATTGAAAACATTTTTAACAATTACGAAATTGATTCTATTAATTTAGAAGTAATTAAAGAAAGAAACGGTAGTGAAGAAAGAAAAAAAATTGCTGCAATAAATAAAAAAAATGAAGAA
>JAITHU010000001.1 GCA_031279765.1 Mycoplasmataceae bacterium | reverse complement strand
CAGCAACTAATGGAGAATACACAATTGTTATTAATTGTGAAAAAGCCCCATATGTTGCTGGTGATTTTACTATTAATTTTAAAGTATCATGAAATTCATATTTTATTGGTATGGATGATACAAAATATAAATTACCATATTCGAACGATTCAACAACTTCTGGTACTTCTTTATATGCGTTGTGTAACGTTTCATCAGGCGGAACATTTATATATGATGGATATAGTGGTAAAATCAAAGGAATTCATTTTGGAAGCGATTGAAATGCTCTTACCGTTGCTCCTAATTATTTTTGTGCTAATTTATTTTATCAAGTAAATGTTTTAGAAGTGAATTTTCCACAAAATATAATAACTTGTTATCAAAGATTCGCTTTTCAAATGTTTCGTTATTGTACTAGTATGACATCTCTTCCATCAGGGTTTAATATACCTCAAGGAATAATATCAGTTGATAGCCATTTTTGTTATCATATGTTTGAACAAAATTCATCTCTTACATCCCTTCCATCAGGGTTTAATATACCTCAAGGAATAACATCAGCTGGCAATTATTTTTGTTCTGCTATGTTTTTAAGTACTGCTATTTCATCCCTTCCATCAGGGTTTAATATACCGCAAAATTTTGTTACCGTACAGAGTAATTTTTGTTCTGAAATGTTTGTCGGTACTAACATCACAATTTATCCATCAGGGTTTAATATACCTCAAGGAATAACATCTTGTGGGGATGCTTTTTTAATGGGTCTTTTTTCTACTTCACAAATAATAAAAATTCCAACTGGTTTTCAAATTCCGCAAAATATAGCAACATATGGTACACATTTTTGTGCTAATTTGTTTAGAAGATGTTATTCTTTTCAATATGATCCAATTTCATCATATACTTTAAACTTTCCTACAAATCCTAGCGGTAAAACTCAATTTTTATCACAAGCTTTTCAGGATATTACGAGTTTTTTGGGTACTCCAGGAATTGATAGTGGTGGAAATGTAACACCTGGTTCACAAATCAAAATGTCTATTTCTTAATATTTTTTTATATTAGGTTTTATTTTTTTAATGGATATTTTTCTGTTAATTTTTTAACACGTTCTTTATATTGTTTTATTCATAATTTATTATTGTTTAACTCTTCATCTTTTTTATCTTTAATAAAATTAACTATATCTGAAATTATGTTAGCAATTTCAAAACATTCTTCTTCTTTAAAACCTCTTGTAGTAATTGCTGGAGTTCCGATTCTTACGCCAGATGTTTTTTTAGGCGATAGTGGGTCATTAGGAATAAGATTCATATTCAAAGTAATTCCGCAAAGATCTAACATATCAGCTGTTTTTTTACCACTAATTTTAAATGGTGTCAAATCTAATAAAAACATATGCGAGTCTGAACCGTTTGAAACAATTTTAAAACCATTTTTTTTGAATACCGATATCATTGCTTGAATATTTTTCTTAATTTGTTTTGCGTATTGTTTGAATTCTTGTGTTTGCGCTTCCATAAATGCAATTGCTTTCGCAGCAATTACATGTTCTAAAGGCCCACCTGATGAAAAAGGAAACACAGCGAAATTAATTTTTTTAGCAATTTCTTGATTATTCGTCATAATTATTCCTCCGCGTGGTCCACGTAGAGTTTTATGAGTTGTTGTTGTGATAACATCAGCAATTCCTACAGGGCTAGGATATTCGCCAGCAACAATCAATCCAGCATAATGTGAAATATCTGCTAATATATAAGCGCTTGGCCGATATTCATCTCTAATTTGTTTAATTTTTTTTCAATCTATTTCTCTAGAATATGCACTAGCACCACAAACGATCATTTTAACATCATTTTCTTTTACGATTTTTTCTATTTCATCATAATCTATATATCCATCACTTGTTAATCCATACTGAATTGCGTGATAGTCAGTTCCGGAAATCGACACACTTGCTCCATGTGTTAAATGTCCACCCATATTTATGTGTTGTCCACTAATAATATCACCATTTTTTAATAATGCTTTATATACTTGCATATTCATTACCGAACCATTAGCTGGTTGAACATTTACATATTCAACATTAAATAATTTTTTTGCTTCTTCAATGGCAATTGTTTCGATTTTATCAATAAATTCGCATCCATTATAATAACGATGTTCTGGATAACCTTCAGCATATTTGTTAGTAAGAATTGATCCAGTTGCTTTTAATACATTTTCACTAACAATATTTTCGCTAGCAATTAGTTCGATATTATTTTGTTGGCGCTCCTCTTCCTTTTTTATTAAATCAAATATATCTTGTATCATTTTTCAAAGATTATTTATTACTAAATAATATACGCTAATTATACAAGTATTTTTTAGGTTATAATCTTAATATGGAAATTATTGAAATAAAAGATTTGTTGAATGGTGATTTTGCTATCGATAGTTCAATATCCGTTCATGGTTGAATAAAATCAACTCGTGATAGTGGGAAAATAGCTTTTATTGAATTAAATGATGGTTCTACTATTCAAAATATTCAAATCGTTTGTAAAAAAGATTCAACAAAAGGTTTCTCTGATGTGATTAAACTTGCAAGAACTGGTACATCCATAGTTGCTACTGGTGAATTTAAAAATAATTTAAAAGATGATCAAAATTGTGAAATTATCGCGAGCGAAATTAAGATATTAAAACAAAGCGATGAAGATTATCCGTTGCAAAAAAAACAACATAGTTTTGAATTCTTACGTGAAATCGCGCATTTAAGAGGTAGAACAACAACGATTGCTGCAATTATGAATGTTCGTAGCAAACTTGCTTTTGCAATACATAAATTTTTTAATCAAAATGGTTTTATATGAGTTGCTGCACCGATTATTACTTGTAATGACGCTGAAGGAGCTGGTGAAAATTTTGTTATTTCTCAAAATGAAGAAAAACCTTTTTTTGATAAAACACCATCTTTAACTGTTTCTGGACAATTAAATGCTGAGGCATACGCACAAGCTTTTAAAAAAGTTTATACATTTGGTCCTACTTTTCGTGCAGAAAGAAGTCATACAAATCGTCATTTATCTGAGTTTTGAATGGTTGAACCAGAAATTGCATTTATTAATCTTGAACAATTACAAGTAGTAATTGAAGAATTTATAAAATATATTACAAAATATGTTGCTGATAATTGCAAAGATGAAATTGATTTCTTCGCTAAAGAAAAACCTTTTATTAAAGAAAGAATTAATGCAATCATTAACAATAAATTTAAAAGAGTAGATTATAAAGATGGAATTGAATTATTAAAAAAAGCTATTTCGGATGGGCATAATTTTGAAGATAAAGATGTTTTTTTTGGAAAAGATTTAGGGAGCGAACACGAAAGATACTTATGTGAAAAAGTATATAATTCACCAATATTTTTGCAAAATTATCCAAAGGATATTAAAGCATTTTACATGAAAGTTAACAAAGATGGAATTACTGTTGCTGCAAATGATTTATTAGTACCGGGTGTTGGCGAAATTGTTGGCGGAAGTCAACGAGAAGATGACTATGATAAACTTATTAAACGTTGTCAAGAACTTAAAATGGATATTTCTTCTATTCAATGGTACATTGATTTAAGAAAATACGGTTATCATTCTTCAGCTGGATTTGGATTAGGTTTTGAAAGAATGATAATGTATATTCTTGATTTGGAAAACATCCGTGAAGCAATTCCGTTTCCACGCGCTGAAGGTTCGTTAAAATTTTAGTTTTATTGCAATATGCATAATATGTTTAATAAAATTATTGTTATCATTGGTCCTACAGCATCTAATAAAACAAAATTAGCAATTACGTTAGCGAATAAATTTTCTGGCGAAATTATCAACGCTGATGCATTTCAAGTATATAAAGAAATGAAAATTGGAACAGCACGTGCAACAGATGAAGAAAAAAAACAAGCTACATTTCATTTAGATGGCGAAATTTCTATTTATGAAAAATGAGATATTAAAAAATTTCAAGAATATGCTATAAAAATTATTGATAAATTACAACTTGAAAATAAAACACCAATAATTATTGGTGGTTCTCATTTGTATATTGATGCATTAATTAAAAATTATGATTTAACATTAAGCAAAGTTAGAAATGATAAATTTACTGATTTAACGAATAAAGAACTTTATGAAAAGTTAGAAGAAAAAAACAAACAACTTGCTGAAAAAATAACAATTAACAATCGACAACGTTTAATTAGAGCTTTACAAATATTAGAAGATTCTAATTCTTTAAATTCTAAAAAAAAAGAAAAATACGATTACGTACTCGTACAGTGTGATATGTCAAGAAATGATTTATATAAAAGGATAAATTATCGTGTAGAAAAAATGCTTGAATTAGGATGAATTGATGAAGTGAAAGAAATTTATAATCACGATAACGATATTGAAAAACTAAATGCCTTTAAAGCAATAGGTTATAGAACGATTTTATCATCAATAAAAAATAATATTCCTATTGATATTGAAAGAATTAAGACCGATACAAGAAGATACGCAAAACGACAATTAACATGAATTAGAAACCATTATCAAAATGCATTAATCTTTGATCAAAATAATTTGGATGAAATTATAAACGAAATTACTAAATGATTAAAAAAATAAATAGACCTAAGCACTTATACATTCATATTCCGTTTTGCAAAAATATATGTCATTATTGCGATTTTGTACGTTTTGTAACAAATAAAAAAACGCAACAAAAATATATAAAAAAAATTATTTTAGAATTAAATGAATTACCAAAAAATTATTTCAAAACAATTTATATTGGTGGCGGCACACCTAATTGTCTTGATAATATTTTGCTTTCGTTGTTATTGAAAACGTGCAAAAAATTGCTAGAAAAAAAATATGAATTCACTATTGAATGTAATCCAGAATTTGTGGATCAAAAACAAGTAAATATTTTTAATACTTATAATATTAATCGCATTTCAATTGGAGCACAAACAACAAATAATTTAATACTTAAAAAATATAATCGGAAGCATTCTTTTGATGATGTTGTTAACGCGATTAAAATTTTAAGATTAAACAATATTGATAATATTAATCTTGATTTTATTTATGGTTTCAATGAATTAAAAAAAACAGATATAGTAAATGTGATAAAATTTGTTAAAAAAAATAAAATTCCTCACGTTTCTTTTTACGCGCTCGAATTAAAAGAAAATTCGTTTATTTCAAAAAACAAAATTTTTTTAAGTGATGAAAAAATTGATGATGAATTAAAATTAATTGTATCGTTATTTAAAAAGAATAATTATCATCGTTACGAAGTTAGTAGTTGAGTATTAAACAAAAAATACGAATCATTGCATAATAAAGCGTATTGAGAAACAAAAGAATGAATCGGGATTGGATTAGGAGCATCAGGTTTTGAAAATAACGAATTATATACTAACAAAGGTGATATTTCAACTTGAAAAAAAGAAATAAAACATCTTTCGGAAAAAGAGTTGTATTTGCAAATTATGATGATGGGACTACGTCTTACAAAAGGAATAAATTTATTAAAATCAATAAACAAAAAAGCATTTCTTTTTTTCAAAGAAAAACTTGATAAAAAAAAAATTAAAAATTATAAAAATACATTAATTGCAAATAACGTTAACACACTTGATGAAATTTTATTGGAATTAATGCAAGATTAAATTATTTTCTTCTTGTTTCAATTGAAGAAACTGCAGATGAATGAGGGTTACCATTTTGACGGTGAATATGTAAATATTTTTTTGTATGTCATTTAGCAATAAATTTACATGCAAAACAAAGGATAAGAGAAATAACCCCACAAAAACCACTCAACAAAGCGTTAGTTAACTCTTCACTAGGAGAAGCTCCTTCTTTTCCAAAAGGTATATCCATAGTTAATTTTCAATATATTGGAAAACATATACTCATAACACCAATGATGAAAAATATAGCTGCTAATACATAAAAAGAATATGTCATGCTACGAAGATGCACTGGGTGATGGTGAATATTACTTTTTTTTGTTTTTTTGTTTTGAATTTTTTTTGTCATTTCTATATCAATATTATACACAAAAATATATTATTAAAATAAAATGTTTTGTTATAATGATATAGTATATGGGAATGCTAGTTAATCCAGCAAAAAAAACTACACAAAATAAGGTTGGTTTTAAATCAAATGTTGATAATGATATTCCACAACCAGTATCTAGTGTAATTGCTAAATTCTTTTTTTTTTTCTTTATAGTAATAACACTTGGTATTTTTTGTTTCTATGTTGTTAGTAAACGTAATTTATTGCGTAAATTGCAACATGAAATTAATACTGCGACTTCCAATATAGATGTTGAACTTATTAAAAGAAGAGATACACTTTTAAAATTATTTGATGCCACTAAATCTGCTGTTAAATTTGAAAAATCATTATTAACAAGTGTTACAAGTTTGCGTAGTGCTAATAAAATTAGTCAAAATAATCGTTCAAAAATTGATTCATTATCTTCAAGTGCATTAGGAAAACTTATTGCTACTATCGAAAATTATCCAAAACTTGAAAGTATTGCTACAATCAATAAATTAATGGGAACTTCTGAATATATAGAAAACGAAATTGCTGCTAATCGTAGACTTTACAACGCATTAGTTCTTGAATTTAACAAAGCAATTTATGTTTTCCCAACCAATGTGATTGCTGTACATATGAATTTAAAGAGCATGCCATTGTTAGTTGCTAGTGATGAAGAAAGAAAAGATGTTAAATTATCAATCGAATAGTTTAAACTTTTATGTGCTTATTTTGCGTTGTTATTGCACATATTTTTGATACAAACAAAATATAACAAGCACACATAAATAATATGAAATTTAATTCTTTAAAAATAAACCAAAAAATCTTAGATGCTATTAAGGAAGCAAAATATGATGAAATGACAGAAATACAAGAAAATGTAATTCCGTTAATTCTAAAAAACAATGATGTTTTAGCACAAGCGCCAACTGGAACTGGAAAAACAGCAACTTTTGTTATTCCAACAATCGAAAAAATCGATACTTCTATTTCTACACAAGTTATAGTTATTTCTCCAACTAGAGAATTGGCGATTCAAATTGATAATGAATACAAAAAAATAGGTTCTTTATTAAATGGTTTTAAAACTGTATGTTTATATGGTGGACAAAAAATTGATTTCCAATTGCGTTGACTAAAAAACGATCCACAAGTTATTGTTGGTACACCAGGTAGAATATTAGATCATATTAATCGCAATTCTATTAATTTTAATGATATTAAAACTATTATTCTTGATGAAGCAGATGAAATGTTAAATATGGGATTCATTCGTGACATTGAAAGAATTATTAGCAAAGTAACAAAACCTCATAATACAATTTTAATCTCCGCAACTCTTTCTGACGAAGTTAAAAATATTTCTAAAAAATATCAAAAAGATCCGATATTTTTTAAAACACAAGTATCCGAAAAAAATACTCCTAAAATTGATCAACACTTTATCAAAATTAACGAGCACAACAAATTAGATGCAATTAAAAAACTTTTACAAGATAATAATTTTTATTTAACAATAATTTTTACTAATACAAAATGATTAGCTAGTAAGTTAGCGAATGATTTAAATAAACATAATATTTCTTCTGAGTCATTACACGGTGATTTGCGACAAAATAAACGTGATTCTGTAATGAAATTATTTAAAAACGGAAAAATTCAAGTACTAGTTGCGACCGATGTTGCTGCACGTGGAATTGATGTTAACGGTGTTGATGCTGTAATTAATTATGATGTTCCTAAGGAAATGCAATCTTATGTTCATCGTGTTGGAAGAACAGGTAGAGCGCAAACAGAAGGAAAAGCGTTTACATTTGTTTCAAATGATGCAAATAAAAATATTGCAGATATCGAACGTACTATTAAAAAGAAATTGATTGAATTTAAAATTGATGGAATTGATTACGATGAAAAAAATCTCAATAGTAATGAAAGAAATAATAAAAATTTTTCGTTTAGCAATAACAATGGTAATACTACACGTTACTTCATTAATATTGGTAGCAAAGATGTTAGCGAAAAACAACAGCTTAAAGATTTTATTTTAAAAAATGCACAATTAAAAGATGAAGAAATAATTGATATTTGATTAAAAGACACTTTTAGTTTTGTTGAAGTTCCTAAAGAATTAGGCAATAAATTAAACGCTATTCAAGGAATGGAATTCGAAGGAAGAAAAATTAATATTGATTTAGCAAAACCAAGAGAAAAAAATAACAATTTTGGTAATAATAGAAATACACAGAATAGAAATTTCGGTAATCGTAGTAGAAATTTTTCTGGTGGTTTTGATAATATGAGGAATAGCGGAAATAACTTTGGTAGAAATAGTTTCAAGTCAAATAACAATAGAAGAAATAACTTTTCTAACAAGACATTTGGAAGTAATGAAAAAGGTGATTTTTCTAGTAAAAAAAATAATTTTAATAATCGGAATAATAATCGTAATAAGTTTTTTAAATAAAAAAAACGGACTTCTTCAGCCCGTTTTCAAAACACGATTAAGTACTTTTGTATATAAGATTATGTAAATTCTTTACAAGTATATTTGAATACGAATGCGTCATCTTCTTATTCATTTCCCTTATTCAATTTATTGCTTCAATGGCCATCGAATACAAAAAATTGTCAAATGATACATACCTTGAAATATTCAATGTACAATTTTATTTTAATGTATTTTTTTATTTATTAACAAAAAAAATTTGTATCTAACTACGTTAGATAATTTATTTTTTTGCAGCGTTAATTTTTTTAAGAATCGCTGGTAGCTCACTTAAAGATTTAACAACATATGGTGTGTCATCGCCTGCTTTTATTCCTTTATCAGATTTTTCTGTTAATGACGAATTAATTCTTACACACGCTTTGATTCCTGCGTTTCTTGAACCAGCAACATCACGTGATATTGTATCTCCAACATAAACCATTTCATTAGGTTTTACACCCGCTTCTTCGCACGCAACGATAAAAATATCTTTTGCTGGTTTACGTTTTTTGCAAACACATGACATAAAAATTAAATTATTTGGGAAATATTTGTAAATGTTATTATCAATTAAACGATAAATAACAAAATTAGTACTATCGGTATTAGAAATTACTCCTAATTTATAACCACTCTTAGTTAAATCATTTAACATTTTTGGTACATCTGGACGCATTTTTACATCACCACACGCTTTTCAAGTGTTGATAACGTGATTAGAAAGTAAAACTAATTTTTTCTTATTTGCATCGTTTAAATTTTTTATTTGTGTTTTTAATAAATATTTAAAAACTAATTCATCTGGACGTAAATCAGTATTATCTGCTTTTTCACGTGATCATTTTTTAAAAGCGTGTGCTCCATCTTTTCAATCAACAGCTAATTTTTCTGGTGTAACTTTTAAATTGATATTATGCTTTTTCAAATAATTAATGACTGCTTTTGCAGCAACGACATACTTACTAGAACCTACGCTATCGGAATTAAAAAGTGTACCACCAATATCAAAAAAAACCGCTTTAACCATATGGTTATAGTATAGCATATGTTATTCTCAAATGATAAAAATAATTATGCTGGTTGAAAATGATTATTTCATGTTCAATAGTGAGTTGATCTATCGAAACCACTAGGAATCACAGCATATGAAGACTTAGCGTGAAATGTTTGATCACCGCTATCATTAGTAAATGTCATATATGCATTTCCTTGAACAACACCACTTTGAGGATCAGAAAAAGTTAAAGCATTTTGCGTTCGTTCGTAAGAATTATTATATTTGTTTCATTGATCGTTTCGATCATCGCTATAATAATCATCTTTGTATGTTCAAAAAGCACCTAACGATTGGTAAGTTGTTGTTGTACCGATATCATTAATTGGACGCATACCGTATGTGTAAAAAGTAACACGATCATTTCATAATGTTGCTTT
>JAITHU010000037.1 GCA_031279765.1 Mycoplasmataceae bacterium | reverse complement strand
GTCAAGGTTCTACTAGAAACCCTCAATGAAAAGGTGGAGGTGTTGCTTTTGGACCTAAACCAACACGTAATTATAAATTAAAAGTAAATGCTAAAGTAAGTAGGATTGCTTTTTTATCTGTTTTTACAGAGAAATTTGGTAATAAATTAGTTTGTTGTATTGATAACGTAAATATGGTAAAACCTAAAACTAACGCTATTAAATCATTAATTTTATCCTTAATAAAAAATGCTATTTTACATTATAAAAATAACAAAACAAAAACGAATATTCTCTTTGCGATTGATGGAAACAATGATAACGGAAAAAATTTTATAAAATCAACAAATAATTTACATGATATTTGTACAAAAGATTCAAAATATACTATACTAGCAAAAAAATGACATTCCGTTTCTGTAAAGGATATGGTTTGAAGCGATTATTTAGTTATTCAAAAAAGTGTTTTTGAAGATTTTATTAAAAAATGTGGAGGTATGGAATAATGGATTTTACAAGAATAATTTTGCGTCCGATGCACACAGAAAAGATTTATGCTATGCAAAATAATGATCCGAAAAAGATCGCATTTGAAGTTGATCCAAAAGCTAGCAAACAAATGATAAAAATTGCTTTTGGCTCAATTTATGGTATTCTTCCAACTAAAATTGCTACGCAAATTCGTAAACCTGTAAAAGTTAGAAAAGGAACAGCTAAATCTGGTTACAGTAAACTTTTAAAAATTGCTTATGTAACTCTTCCTAAAGGAACACATTTTGATTTAAATAATCAACAAGAAGAAAATATTGTACCATCTGTTGAAGAAAAGAAAGTAAATGTTGATGTAAAAAAGAAAGAAACTACTAACACTAAGACAGTTGATGTTGATAATTTGCCTCCTATAGCTGCTAAAAAAGAAATTCCGGTTTCTGAAAAAAAAGAAGTAAAGAAAGGAGATAAAAAATAATGGCAGTTCGTTATATAAAAACTAGATCAAATGGTAGAAGAACTAGCGTTGTTATTGATTACAATAGCGTTTTAACTGCTAAAAAACCATTGAAGTCTCTTACTTCTTCTCTTGCTACTAACGCTGGTAGAAATATGCATGGTTGTATTACTGTGCGTCACAAAGGTGGAAGAGTAAAAAGAAGATATCGTGAAATTGATTTTCATCGTAACATTACCGATATCGAAGCAACTGTTAAAACTATCGAATATGATCCAAATAGAACAGCGTTTATTTCACTAGTATCTTACGCAAATGGAGTTAAAAAATATATTTTAACACCTGCTAATTTAAAAGTTGGTGATAAAATTATTTCTGCTGATAAAACTGATATTAAGGTTGGAAATTGTATGAAAATATCAAATATTTTTGAAGGTACTTTTATTCATAATATTGAATTGTTCCCAGGAAGAGGTGGGCAATTAGTTCGTTCAGCTGGTACTTCCGCACAAGTTTTAGGTAAAGATGAAACTGGAAAATATACAGTTATAACTCTTTCTTCTGGGGAAGTTCGAAAGATTCCAAACGATTGTAAAGCAACTATCGGTAGTGTTTCTAATGAAGATCATATTCTTGTGAATGTTGCAAAAGCTGGTGTTAATCGTTATCGTGGTATTCGTCCAACCGTTAGAGGAAGTGCGATGAACCCTGTTGATCACCCACATGGTGGAGGTGAAGGTTGTAGTCCTGTTGGACATGATGCACCACGTACTCCTTGAGGAAAACGTTGTATGGGTGTAAAAACAAGGAAATATAAAAAATCATCAACAGCTTTAATTGTTAGGAGGAAAAGAAGAAAATAGTTTTGTTTTTTACTAACAATAATTATTGTTAATATGTTAATATTATTGTAAGTATTGTAGTAAAATTAAAGAAAAGGGTTATGGGAAGAAGTTCGAAAAAAGGTTTATTTGTTGATGAACATTTAATGAAAAAAGTTGTTCAAGCGCAAAAAACTCAAAGTAAAAAACCTATCAAAACATGAAGTAGAAGAAGTACTATTTTTCCTGAGTTTCTTTCTTTAACTTTTTCTGTTCACAATGGTAAAAATTTTATAAATGTTTATGTTACTGATGATATGATTGGTCATAAATTAGGAGAATTTGCTCCAACAAGAACTTTCAAACAACACTCTTCTAATAACAAAGCTGATGATGCAAAAAAAGCAAGCGATAAGAAGGAAGCGGAGAAAAAGAAATAATTATGAAAACAAGAGTAATACAAAGAAATGTTAATGTTTCACCAAGAAAAGCTGGTTTAGTTTGCGATTTAATAAGAAGCAAAAATGTTAAACAAGCTTTAACGATTTTAACACACACAGAAAAGAAAACTGCTGATATCTTACGAAAAATGTTGAATTCTGCTATTGCAAATGCAACTCACAATCATGGTATGAAAATTGATGATCTTTACATTTATAATACTGTTGCAAATAAAGGAACATATTTAAAAAGAACTCTACCACGTGCAAGAGGTAGTGCTGATATTATGTTAAAACGTTATTCACATCTTGAAATTATTCTTTCTGATGATCCTCAACAAAAACAAAAAGATTTATTACAAGTTAAATCTACTAACGGTACTAATCCTAATAAAAATACTATTCAAAAAGAAAATATTTCTATACGAAAGGAGAAAAAATAATGGGTATAAAGGTTCATCCAATCGGTTTTCGAATAGGAATTAATAAAAATTGAAATTCACGTTGAGTAGCAAAAAATCAAAAACAAACTACTCAATGATTAGTTGAAGACGATAAAATTCGTAAATATTTTATTAATAAACAAAATAAATATCAAGTTGACCATGTCGAAATCGAACGTTTCGAAAATAGAATAGATATTTTTGTTCATGCTGGACAAAGTGGTTTGCTAGTTGGTAAAGATGGAGAAAATCTTAAACATATTGAATTAGCAATTAGTAAAATTGTTGGTAGAAAAACAAAATTAAATATAAATGTTGTTCAACTTAAATGTCCTTCATGAAGTGCGAGAGTTATTGCTCGAGAAATTGCTGATTCAATAGAAAAACGTGTTTCATTTAGAACAGCACAAAAAGCAGCTATTAGAAAAGTAATGGATTCTAGAGCTTTAGGAATTAAAACAAGAGTTTCGGGAAGATTAAATGGTGTAGAAATGGCACGAGAAGAAGGTTATTTGCAAGGTACAATTGCTTTTTCTACTATTCGTTCTGATATCGATTTTGCAATTGAAGAAGCTTATACAACAAGTGGAATAATTGGTGTTAAAGTTTGAATTAATCGTGGAGAAATTTTTCAAAAAGGTTTAAATAATCAAATCGTTCCACCTGATGTTAAACAACTTGAAAATAATCCGAGAAGAAGATATTCTCATAACGATAAAACGAAAGGAGAAAAAAAGTAAAAATTTATGTTACAACCTAAACGTACAAAATATCGTAAACCTCATGTTGTTTACTACACAGGAAAACCTAAAGGAAACAAATATGTTGCTTTTGGAGAATACGGTTTAATATCTACTGAAGGAAATTGAGTTTCTAATAAACAAATTGAATCTGCTCGTATTGTTCTTTCGAAAGCAATCGGAAACGTTGGAAAATTATGAATTAGAATTTTTCCTCATCTTTCTCTAACATCAAAAGGTATTGGTTCTCGTTTAGGTGGTGGAAAAGGAAGTCCTAGCGGTATTTGAGTTGCTGTTGTTAAACAAGGCACGGTAATGTTCGAAATTGCTGGAATTCCAGAAACTGCTGCAAAAGAAGCATTAAGAAAAGCTGGTAATAAATTAAATTTATTAAGTAAATTCGTTAGAAAGGGGGAGATACCGCATGAATAGTGAATTGAATAAACAAACTAATGAAGAACTTTGTCTTTTAATTGCAAAAACAAAATTGCAATTATTAGAAGCACGTTTTTTACAAGCTAGTGGTGATTTAGAAAAAATTAATAAAGCGAAAAATATTAAAAAAGTAATCGCTCGTGCACTTACAATATTAAACACAAGAAAAATTGCTTTTTCTATGGGAACACATGGTATAATTATGCTAGATAAAAATACTGGTAAAACTACTAATTTAACTAGTCAAGTTAGCGGACAATTTATGTCTTCACAACAAACTACTGAAAATAAACAAAAAAATAGTAAAAGTGAAACTAAAAAAGCTAATTCCTTTAGTAAAAACCAATCATTCAACGCAAAAGATAATGTTAAAAAACAAGATAAAAAAGGATCACAACAATCATTTCATCGTACTTCAGGTAATTCATCTTCAGGAGGAGGTGCATAGATGGAAAATTTAAGAAATACTACTACAAGAAAAACATTCGTAGGTACAGTAGTTTCTACAAAAATGCAAAAAACAATCGTTGTTGAAGTTGAAACAAAAATTCTTCACCCACTTTATAGAAAATTGATGATTCGTCATAAAAAATACCATGTGCACGATGAAACATCTCTTGCTAAAGATGGTGATGTTGTTAAAATTCAAGAAACGAAACCAATTAGTAAAACTAAATGTTACCGTTTAATAAAAATATTGGAGAAAGCAAAATAAGGAGGTAATATGGTACAAGTACAATCAAGATTAAAAGTTGCGGATAATACTGGAGCACACGAAGTAGGAATTATTAAAATTCTTGGTAATAGTCGTCCGCATTACGCACGTATCGGTCAAATTGTAAAAGTATCTGTTAAAAAATCTGCACCTAGTGGTACAGCAAAATTACACCAAATGTTTTTAGCTGTTATTGTTAGAACTAGAAAAGCTATCAAACGTGAAAATGGTTCATGTATTTCTTTTTCTGACAATGCATGTGTTTTAGTAAAAGAATCAAAAACAGGATATGATATGATTGGAACACGTGTTTTTGGTCCAGTTGCTCGTGAATTACGTGAAAAAGGATTTATGAAAATAGTTTCTTTAGCTTCGGAGGTGGTTTAAAAATGCAACGTATTAAAAAAGGCGATAAAGTTCGTGTAATATCTGGAAAATTTTCAACAAAAGAAGGGATAGTTACCGCTGTTAATGTAAAACAACAAACTGCTCTAGTAGAAGGAATTAACATTATTAAAATTCATAAAAAAGCTAATAAAGATAATCAAAAAGGTGGCATAACAGAAAAAGAAGCTCCTCTTCATTTAAGCAAATTAGCATTAGTTGTTGATAAAGCTGACAGAGGAATTAGTAAAATTTCTTACGTAGTTAACAAAGAAAATAAAAAAGTTCGTATAGCGAAAAAAACAAAAACGGAGGTTACAAGTAAATAAAAATATGATAAATTTAGTTCAAAAATATAAAAAAATAGTTGAAGAAGCAATGATGAAACAATTTAAATATAAATCTATTATGCAAGTGCCAAGAATAGAAAAAATTTGTATTAATTATGGTTGTGGAGATGCTACGAAAGATTCGAAATTAATCGAACTTGCAGCAAACGAAATAAAAGCAATAACAGGTCAAAAACCAGTTTTTACTAAAGCAAAGAATTCTATTGCAGCTTTTAAATTACGTGAAGGACAAAAAATTGGTGTAAAAGTTACATTGCAAAAAGAAAAAATGTGAAATTTTATTGAAAATTTAATTAATGTTGCTTTACCACGTGTACGTGATTTTCGTGGTATACCAACGACATCATTTGATGGTAGAGGAAATTACACATTAGGAATAAAAGAACAAATTATTTTTACAGAAGTAAATTTTGACGAAATAAAACGTGTAAGAGGTTTTGATATAACATTTGTTACTTCTACTAACAAAGATTTTGAAGCTTTAGCGTTATTAACGGCAATTGGGCTTCCTTTTATGAAAAAAGTTAGTTAAAAACAGTTAGAATATAAATAGAGTACAATATGGCAATAAAATCGTTAATAGAAAAACAAAAAAGAAAACCAAAACATGCTACACAAGGATATAATCGTTGTGCTCGTTGTGGACGTTCTCGTGGCTATATTAGCAAATTTGGTTTATGTCGTTTTTGTGTTCGCGAAGCTGCACTAAAAGGAAATATACCAGGAATGAAGAAAACTTCATGATAAGGAAAGAGAGGTAGAGATAGTTTATGATGTTTGATCCAATAGCAAATTTATTTACAAAAATTCGTAATGCTACGAAAGTTAATAAAACTTTTGTTGTTGTTCAAACATCAAAAATAATTACTAATATTCTTAATGTTATGAAAGCGGAAGGTTATATTGTTGATTTTGAAAATATTAAGAAAAAAGATGATGTTAAAGCGGTTACAAAAGTATATTTAAAATATATCAATCGTAATTCTGTTATTGTAGGAATTAAACAAGTTTCAAAACCTGGTTTGAGAGTTTATAGTAAACATCAAAAAATTAAAAAAATATTAAATGGTTTAGGAATTTCTATTGTTAGTACACCTTTGGGAATAATTACCGGTAAAACTGCTATGGAAAAAAAAGTAGGAGGGGAGGTAATTGCCTATATTTGGTAATTAGAAAACAATGGCACGTATCGGAAAGAGAATATTAAAAATACCATCAAACACCCAAGTAACGATTACTAATGGAATCGTTACTATTAAAGGATCTGCTGGTACTTTAGAAATTCCTTTTCCAAATGTTTTGGATGTAGTTAAAGAAAACGATACAATAAAAGTTAATGTTAAAGATGTTAATAACAAAAATGCAGAAATAATTCAAGGTACAATTAATTCGTTAATTAACAACGCAATCAAAGGAACAGTTACACCGTTCGTTAAAAAATTAAAAATTGTTGGTGTTGGTTATAAAGCTAGCATTGCTAACGGAAATTTAAATTTGTTAATTGGTTTTTCTCATCCGATAGTTTTTAAGATACCAGCAAACTTGAAC
>JAITHU010000023.1 GCA_031279765.1 Mycoplasmataceae bacterium | reverse complement strand
CCTATTTTTTCGATATCGCTATAAAAAAGAGGGATGTTTTTACTAATAAAATCACGAGGTAATAACGTATCAGCATCCATAATAGCAAAAAAATCTCATTCGATATTTTCTTTTTTGCAGAATTCATTTAAAATATAGTTAATGTTTCCGGCTTTTCAACCAATACTATTCATTCTTCTCGAAATTTTAATATTATATTTATTACAAAAAACATCCACCATACTTTTATATTTATCAGTTTTTGAATCATCACCTATTATTAATTGAAAATTTTTATAATCCTGATCGATAGCGAATTTAGCACATTCTTCATAAAAATCATCGCACGTCGGATAAATTATTAAAACTTTTGGCAATTTTTTTATATCAGTAATTTTTGAATTTTTGTATAAATTGAAAACAAGGTTAGCGTTTTTTTTAATTGTTCTTTCTTTATAAAGCAACATAATAAAATATTCAACAGTAGTTGATAAAAAAAACGAAATCATTAAAAACGAAAGTATCGTAATAATTTTATTAGGAATGTCTAAAATAATAAATGTATTATTAGTAGATGTAATTATTAGAGAAAAAAAACTATAGTAAGTAAAAATTTTGTGCATAATACAAAATATAAATTTAATTTATGTTTTTTGAATTTAATCATATACAATGTACGCTTATATAATTATATATATATATATATATATATATATATATTGCTTTACAACACAAAAACCAACCATTAATTGATGGTTGGTTTTTCATAATTTTGGTACTCCGTGAGGGGTTCGAACCCCCGACCCAATGATTAAGAGTCATTTGCTCTACCGGCTGAGCTAACGGAGTATTAATAAGTAAATTATAAAACATTGAAAACTTTATAATATATAAAATTACTTATCATTTATGAGTTTTAGTCATAAAGAAAAAAAAATCATTGAAAAATTTAAAAAATCTTTAATAAATGCTCCTCCGTATGATGCTAACGCTGAAAAAGTATTAACTGATGCGGAAAAAAAAGTAGAATATTTGAGATTTTTATATTATTGATTATTCCACGTTGCAAGTCAAAATGCTACTCATAAATCTTTATTAAAAAAAATACACGTTTTAAATTATTCTGTACCTGGTACGATTCCGTTTTCATTAACAAAAACAGAATTGTTATATTCAATTGCTTTTTGTGAAAGATGAATCACATATTACAAACATAAATTTGCTGTTCTTTCGCTTAGAGAAATTAACAAAATTCATTTCAAACAACACAACCATTATTTAAAACAATTTATTAATTTACACGCTGAATTATTAAAATGACTTTCTAATGCAATGAAATTTAAAAAACAATTAGCAAATGCTAAATTATCTTCTCCGAAAATTAAAGAAACGCTTTTGCCAGAAGAATTTAAAATACCAAAAAATGAATACAATAATGTTAATACAGAAAATATCGATACCAATGATATTGAAAATGAAATAAAAACATTTGAAAATGATGATGAAGCAGTTCAACAAAATGAAATGGAAGAGATATTTGATGAATTAGAAGAACAATTCGATGAATTTCAAGAAACGCAAACAATTACTACTGCAAAAGAAAAAAAAGATGTTGTACATATCGTGAATAATGAAGAAGATGAATTTAACGAAGAAGAAGAAGAAGAATATGATAATAGCGAAGAAGAAACTATTGAAATTTTGGATGAAGACGAAGAACAAAATTAAATATTTCCAATATATACATTTTTTAAATATTTTTTTGCTTGTGTAGCTAAAATATGTAGATGTTTAATATCTGTTGAAATATTATTCTTCATTTTATGAGTTGGAAAAAAACGTGATAAATGCAATGGAATCTCACGAGAAATTTTCGCAATTCATTTTGCAAGATTAATTATTTCTTTTTCGCTATCGTTTTCACCGTGAATTATCAATGTAGTAATTTCAATATGTTTTTTTGCTTTTCAAATTGTTTTAATATTGCGCATAACTGTTTTTAAATCTCCTCCATGTTTTTTATAGAATTTATTAGTGAACGCTTTTAAGTCAATATTGAATGCATCAATATATTTTAACAAATCATTTAACGGTTTTTTATTTATCATACCGTTGCTTACCATAACGTTATGTAAATTATTTTTTTTAATTAATGGTGCTAACTCTAAAATATATTCTATCGAAATTGTCGGTTCGTTATATGTAAAGGCAATTCCAATATTATTTTCAATACTCATTGCAATATCTAATATTTCTTTTGGTTCAATAAATTTAGTATTAGGAATATGCTGCGAAATTTCAAAATTTTGGCAAAACAAACATTTCATGTTACAACCATAACTACCAATTGATAATATTTTTTTTCCTGGAAAAAAATGATACAAAGGTTTTTTTTTAATTGGGTCAAGAGCAATACTAGAAATTTTTCCATAGTTAATAGCATACAATTTTCCATCAATATTTTTTCGCGCTAAACAATAACCGATATTACCATTTGATATGTTACATCCATGTGGACATAATTCACAAAGTATACTTTTTTTATTTTTTCTAAAATATTTTGCTAGTTGCATTTTCTAAATATTATTTTGAATATTTGCTTATTTTGTTTTACGAAGCGTTCTTCATATTCTGTTAGTATATTTTGTTGTAACATCTTATTATCTTTATACAAATCTTTTGTTAAATAAACGATAATAAATTTTTTTGATTCATTTATATTATCGATAGAAAATTCAAATAAATTTTGATTATCTGTTTTCAATTCAATTTCACAATTAGGTAATAAAATATCGTTATATAGTGATAAAAATTTTAATGATGTTAAACGATTCTGCGAATGACGTTTTTTAAATCATGGATCAGGAAAATTTATATAAATTTTACTAACTTTAAAATCACCTAATCAATCATTTATTCTTATAACATCATCGTTAATAATAAATAAATTATTCAACTTTTCGTTAGAAGCGGATATTTTTTTTAATGCTTTTCAAACGATAGTTGTATCCTTTTCTATACCGAAAAAATTTATATTAGGAAATTTTTTCGCATTTGTTAAAATAAATTCTCCTTTCCCTGTACCGATTTCTAAATAAATAGGATTATTATTAAAACGTATATCATCACTATTTTGTTTTAATCAACTATATTCCTTTATTAATTCGATCGCATTTTGTTTTTTACGAATTCTTCCCATAGAAATTAATCCGGAATTTTTGAACTTATATTTTTAACGCATTTAATTCCTAATTTTTTTATTTCGCTAAGATAGTATTTCATTTCTGAAATACTCATTTCATCAGAAAAAATTAATCCAAGATTAGAAATTTTATCATTAATCATCATATCTGTATACACAGCTCCTGATTGTCCTGTTAAAAATTGCTCAGATGTAAGTTTTCTTTTTGCAAAAGATTCTTTTAATCCTGGAGAAAAAATATGGTATTCAACAACTTGTTTTTTATTTTGTTTTTTTCCAATTACTTCAACGATAGCGTATATTACATCGGAATAAAAACCACTAGCAATTATTTTTTTTACTTCATCTTCATATTTCGGAGCTTTTGCGATTCTACTGCAAATAAAATCTAGTGGATTTATAGTTAAATTTTTATATTTGATATTTTCTTTTATTAATAAACCACAACGATTAATTTGTTTTGCAAAATCCATACTAACACCAGCATATTTAAAGTAAGCATTTTTTAAACCTTTATAATATTTTTTGGCATTAATTCCATAAATGATTGGTTCCTCGTGACTATGTTGAAGAAATTCAATTTCTCTATTCATATATTTATATTTACGGTATGATGGTTCAGTAAAAGCGTCAACGTAACCTAATTTTCCATTTCTAAAAACAACAGCTCTATCCGCCATATCAATTAGTGCTGTTTCGGGAGAAAATCAAAAAGGAACAAATGTTTTTGTATCAACACCTTCGTAAAAAAAATTATTGATTGTTTCACAACTATCTAATTCTTCAACAGCCATTCTTGTTAATACGCACATTAAACCTGGAGCAACTCCACAACCAATAATTGCTTTTTTTTTAATTTCGCTAAATTTTTTGTGATAATAATTTTTCAAATATTTTGCACTTCCTACTCAATCTTCATGAATTGGATCGTTTGTTTGCACGCCAAATCCAATTGCAAAATCTTGATAATCACATTTTATCGTTAATGCTGCTTCTAAACAAGGATTCGCTAATGTTGCAGGTAATGTATTAATTAATAAATGAATAGAACCACATTTTTTTGCTAATGCAACAATATTGTTTTTTTTTGAACAATCAATAGAATAAGTAAAAATTTTTTTTGATATTTTTTTTACTATTTGAAGAATTTTTTCATCAACATCAACAACAAATATTTTGTTAACGTTTTTATTCGAAATGATATGCCTAATAACGGTATAACCGATTGCTCCGCAACCAAGTAATAAAATATTTTTCATTTTTTTTATTATAGTATCAAATGAAAAAATATCAACAAATTTTATTCTTAAAATAGTTATTTTTTCATAACGAATAAATTTTATATTAATATTCTATAATAATAATATAAACATTCGCAACTAAGCATTAGATGAGTATCAAAAAGAAAAAATTTTATATTACAACTCCAATTTACTACGCATCAGGCGAACCACATATTGGACACGCTTTTACAACTATATTAGCAGATGTAATTGCAAAATATAAAAAATTAATTGGTTATGATGTAGTTTTTTTAACGGGGATGGATGAACACGGTCAAAAAATTGCCGAAAAAGCAGCGGAAAATAATATGGAACCACAAAAATGAGTTGATTTTATTACTGATAAATTTTTAGATTTATGAAAAAAATTAGATATTAATAATACAAATTTCATCCGTACATCTTCACCAAAACATAAATTAGCAGTACAAAAAGTATTTAGTGAATTTTTAATAAAAAAATATATTTATTTAGGGCAATGAGAAAGTTTATATTGTGTAGGATGTGAAGAAACATATACAAAAGATGAAGCGATTAAAAAAGAAGATGGTCATTTATATTGCCGTATTGGTCACAAACTTATTAACAAAAAGGAACCATCATATTTTTTTAAAATGAGCAAATTTACTGATTGAATAAAAAAATTTTTACTAAATAACAAAAATTTTTTATACCCAAAAACACGAGTTAATGAAATGATTAATTCTTTCATTAATCAAGGAATAGAAGACCTTTCTGTTTCGAGAACAAATTTTAAATGAGGAA
>JAITHU010000006.1 GCA_031279765.1 Mycoplasmataceae bacterium | reverse complement strand
TCTATCTTATCAATACGTTCATTTACTTGTTTAAATCCTTCATCTACTTTTTGTGCTAATGAATACACAACCTCACGTAACGAATAAACAACCTCACGTAACGATGGTTGTTTAGGTTTCTTTGGTTTATCAATTGTACTTGGCTTAGAATTTGGTAACATGATTACGGTATTTATTATAACGCGAAGTTTATTAGCATGTAAAATCTTAATTTGTTCTTCATCTAACAGTATAAGTTCTGCTTGGTTGCTTATTTTTTTCATGATTTAAAACTTCTTTTCAATATTTTTTTCTAATCATTTTTTTCCATCAATCGTAATTGTTCTACCACTGTTAGTTTTTTGAATAAATTTTTTTGTAAATAAAAATGGTTCAATTTTCGTTTCGATTGTGCTTACATCTATCGTTAATAATTGAGATAAAGTTTTTAAACCTATTGGTTTATTTGTTTTATGTAAAGCTTGCAAATATTCATAATCATCAATATTTATTCCTTGATCAATTATTTGCAATCTATGCAAAATTTCTTCGATTGATATTTTTTTATCAACTTCTCGAAAGTCTCTTATTCTTTTTAAAATACGAATAGCAATTCTTGGAATACCTTTGCTATTTCGTGCGACTATTTCTTTTTCACTTTTTGTTAAAGCACAATTAATTTTTTCACACACATTATCAATAATTTCAATTAGTGATTTTTCATCATATGATTTAATATTGAAAATAATGCCAAAACGATCTTGTAATGGTTGAGAAATTTTCCCAAGTGTAGTAGTTGCACCAATAAGTGTAAATTTTGGTATTTCAATTCTTGTTGTTTTAGCATTAAAATCTTTTCCTAACGATATATCTAATGCAAAATCTTCCATAACGCTAAATAACAATTCATGAATTTGTGGATTTATTGCGTGAATTTCATCGATAAAAATCATATCGTTTTTTTCTAGAGTTAACATAAGATTAATGATATCAACAGTTCTTTGTAAACATGTACCTTGAATTACTTTAATGTTTCTTTCCAATTCGTTAGCAACAATAAATGCTAATGAAGTTTTTCCTGTTCCGGGTAATCCATAAAATAAACAATGATCTAGGCACGCGTTGTTTTTCTTTGCTGCCTTTATATAAATTGCTAGGTTTTCTTTTATATCATCTTTGCCTTTAAATTCTTTTAGACTAGTTGGTCTTAGCGTCTGTGAAGCTGTCATTTTTATTACCTGTTGCGATGATTTTTATTGCTTCTGAAATTAAATCTGATAAATTATTTGTTTTAGAAAAATTAGTTTTTCTAATTGCTAATTCGATTTCTGATTGCGAATAACCTAAATGTTTTAATGCACTAATTAATTCATTTGTTTCTTGACGATAACTAATGTTATCATTGTTTTTCGCGAATACTCCTTCTAATTCATCACATAATGATTTTGCTATCTTCGGTGATATACCTTCCAATAAGCATAATGATTCAATATTTTTTTCGCTAACAAATTGTTTAATTAAATTAATGTCATTAGCACATATTTGATTTGCTATTTTTGGACCAATTCCATTTACATTAATTAGTGTTAAAAATAAATCCTTTGTTTGGTAATTAATAAAACCATATATTTCTTCATTGATTTTATTTTTATTATTAACACACATATTTTTATATATATATAATTTTATTACTTTATTTATTTCAAATTCTGTCGGATTAGGTACATATATTGAATAACCTACGTAATTATTTTCAAATGTGATTGTTTTTTTATTTGTGGAAATCACTTTACCCACGATATATGAATACATCTTTTACTATCTCCCAATATAGTAATATGCATTTTTTTGTAAAAAAACTTATTTTATTTGCAAATTATAATATTGTATAGATGCAACAAATTGTAGTTGAAGATAACGATAAAGGAAAAAGAATCGCAAACTTTCTTATTAGTTTATTTCCTAAATTAACTATTGGAATGATTTATAAGTTTTCTAGGCAAAATATGATTAAAGTAAATAAAAAACGTGTCGATCCTAATTACCGTTTATGTCTAAAAGACACGATTTTTTTATTTATTCCAGAAAACTTTTTATTTGAAAAAGAAAATAAATTAAATTTTTTAAAAGCAAGTAAAGAATTAAGTGTAGTTTATGAAGATGAAAATATTATCTTAATTAATAAACCAATAGGTTTACTATGTCAAGAAGATAAAAATACAAAGATTGAAGTTTTAAGTAATCAGTTACTTCATTATTTGTTTTTTAAAAAAGAATGAGATTATAAAAAAGAAAATAGTTTTGTGCCAGCTTTAATCAATCGAATTGATCGCAATACTAGTGGAATAGTTATTGCTGCAAAAAATGCAGAAAGTTTAAAAATATTAAATGAAAAGATGACGTTACATGAAATTAAAAAATTTTATTTAACAAAAGTACATGGAATTGTTTCTCCTAAACATGCAATACTTAAGGATTATTTACAAAAAGATGAACAAACAAATACTGTAAAAATATTTAAAAATAAAATTAATAATTTTTCTCAAGAAATTATTACTGAATATCAAGTTTTATCTATTGATAAAGAAAAAGATTATTCTATTTTAGAAGTGCAGTTACATACTGGAAGAACACATCAAATTAGAGCACATTTATCTTTTTATGGTTATCCATTATTTGGTGAAAAAAAATATATATCTTCTAATAAAAAATATCATGATGATAAAAAATACCAATCATTAATTTCTTATAAAGTATTATTTAAATTTACTAATGATGCTGGAATATTAAATTATTTGAACAATAAGATATTTAGTATATCTAGTGATATACAAAATTTGTTATCGTTGTTGTAGTTAAAGTATAATTTACTAAAAGTATTTTAATTTATGTTTGAATGTACAAGAAATAAAAACAATATATATATATATATATAACTTAAAACAATTATTAAATATTTTTTCACATAAATATTTAATAAATGAAATATGAGCAAAAAAAGGATAATATACGTTTATGATTGTTCAAACGAAAAATCATTTCATTTAGTCAAAATTGGAGTTTCCGAGAGTTTATCAAAAAAAAGAATGGATCAACACAAGCGAACTTCATATCATGGTTTTCAATGTCAAACAGATAGCAATAAAGATCCTATTTATTTTGCTATTAAAACAAAAACGGATGCAGAAAAAATTTTGAATAATATTATTTATGAGTGTCTTTCCAGAAATAGACTTGGAAAAATAGAAGTTTTTAATATTGAATATAAATTAATTAAAGAATTGTTAAAATATTTTGGTGATGTTGTTCATGATGACGAATCATCAGTTGGCAAAAACAAAAAAGATACCATAGTTAAATCGCATAATCCAAATAATAGATCATCATTTACAAAATACAATGTTAAACCAAATGATACTCTAATTTTTATTGGAACAAAGAAAGTTCCTGGAGGAAAAAAAGTTATTGCTTTTGATAATACCAATAAAATAAAAGATTCAAATGGTAAAATTTTTTCAATTTCTTCATATGCTACTAAAATTTTAAATACACAATCAGCAAATGGATTTTCTTATTTTCGTAAAGAAAATAGTAAGATGTCTTTGATTGAGGAATATTCTAATAAAAATAATATAATTTAATAAGAGTATTTTAATCGTGTCTAAAACAAATAATAATAATAATTCGAGAGAGAGAGAGAGAGAATTTAAATCAGAAACAAGAATTATTTAGAATAATTTGAAGAATTGCTAACGAGCAACGCGGAGCAATTGATGGTTGAGATTTTAAACAATATGTATTGGGTACTTTGTTTTATAGATTCATAAGTGAAAATTTAACTAAATATATTAATTCAAGTGAAGAAGGAATAGATTTTACTTTAATGAAAGATGAAGAAATTACAAAATCCGGAAAAAAAGAATGTGTAGTAGAAAAAGGATTTTTTATTTATCCATCGCAATTATTTTGTAATGTTGTTAAAAAATTAAACAATAATGAATTTTTTGAAAAATTAAATGAAAATATTACGAAAAATTTAAAAGAAATTGAAGCATCAGCATTTGGAACGAGAAGCGAAAAAAATATCAAAGGATTATTTGATGATTATGATGTTAACTCAACTCGCTTAGGTTCTACTATTCATGATAGAAATACTAGATTGCGTAAATTATTTCAAGCAGTTAATGATTTAAATTTTGGTGAATTTTCAAATAACCGAATCGATTTATTTGGTGATGCTTACGAATATTTAATGAATATGTATGCTGCTAATGCTGGTAAATCTGGTGGAGAATTTTTTACACCACAAGAAGTTTCTGAATTATTAGCGAAAATTGTTATCGGTGATAAAAAAGAAATTAATAAAGTTTATGACCCTTGTTGTGGATCGGGTGGATTATTATTAAAATTTGCAAAGATATTAGGAAAGGACAATGTTAATAAAGGATTTTATGGTCAAGAATTAAATCATACAACATATAATCTTTCGCGAATTAATATGTTTTTACATGATATTAATTATGGAAAATTCAATATTGCGTTAGGAAATACTTTACTAGATCCGAAACATAAAAGTGATGAACCGTTTGAAGCGATTGTTTCAAATCCACCATATTCAACAAATTGAGATGGCGATAATAATCCAATATTAATTAATGATGAAAGATTTTCACCAGCTGGAGTTTTAGCGCCTAAATCAAAAGCTGATTTAGCTTTTGTTATGCATTGTTTGTCATGATTGGCAACTAACGGAATAGCAGCAATTATCGAATTTCCTGGTGTTCTATACCGTAGTGGAGCTGAACAAAAAATAAGGAAATATCTAATAGATCACAATTTTATTGATACGATTATCCAATTACCATCCAATTTATTTTTTGGTACAAGTATCGCTACTTGTATTATTGTTTTAAAGAAATCTAAGAGTGAAGCGAAAACATTATTTGTTGATGCTTCAAAAGAATTTATTACAAAAACTAATTCTAATGAATTAAGCGAAGAAAATGTTAACAACATATTAAAATTAGTTTTTGATAAAAAAGATGTTGAAAAAAAGTGTATGTTAGTTGATAATAATGAAATAAAAAATAACGATTACAATCTTTCTGTTTCTAGATATGTTAAAATAGCAGAAGAAAAAGAAGAAATAGATATACAAGTATTAAACAAACAAATAGATGAAGTTGTTGCAAAAATAAATAGATTGAGAAAAGAAATAGATGAAGTGATTAAGGAGATTGAGTAATGAAGTTAAAGAAAGTTGGGAAGAGGAAAACAACTGATGAAAAGTTGGGGGTGGTAAAAAGATATAGACTTATGGATATTACTAAGTGAAATAAAAAATTTCAAAATATAGATAACATAACTAACATTTTTTCTAACGTAATATCTTCAAAGGAATTAAAAGGATACGAAATAGATATTAATGGTGAAATAAGAATGTTATCTACCGGTAATTATGATAATAAAACAAACATTGATAAATTTTATGTTGGCGAAGTTATTGCTATACCATCTGGCGGACAAATAAATGGTAGCAATAATATAAAATATCATAATGGTAAATTTGTAAATTCTGGAAATTTAATTGCTTCGTCGCTAGATAATACTAAATATTCTATTAAATATATTTGATATTGGATGAAGCAAAATAAAAATTTGTTACAAACCATGTATAGAGGATCTGGAATACAACACCCAGATATGATACAAATTTTAAATGTTGTAATCCCCATCCCACCCATTGAAGTTCAAAACAAAATAGTAGAAATATTAGATAAATTTACAAAGCTGGAAGCAGAGCTGGAAGCAGAGCTGGAAGCAAGAAAGAAACAATATGAATACTATAGAAAAAAGTTATTAACATTTGATGAAAAGTTGGGGGGGGTGGTAAAGATTAAAGATATATTTATGATTGGTCGTGGAAGAGTGTTGTCTAAAGAATATATTAGAATGAATATTGGTGAATACCCTATTTTTTCATCGCAAACGGAAAATAATGGTGTTTTCGGAAAAATTAACACATATGATTTTGATGGCGAATATTTAACATGAACAACTGATGGGGCTAATGCAGGAACAATCTTTTTTAGAAATGGAAAGTTTAATTGTACTAATGTATGTGGAACTTTAAAATTAAAAGAACAAAAAAACAATTTAAAATATTTATTTTACATCCTTTCTATAAATGCAAAAAAGTATGTAAATTATGCTACATCTAATCCGAAATTAATGAATAATATAATGTCTGAAGTTATAATCCCCATCCCACCCATTGAAGTTCAAAATAAAATAGTAGAAATATTAGATAAATTTGAAATATTAACTAATTCATCAACAGAAGGATTGTTAAAAGAAATCGAATTAAGACATAAACAATATGAATATTATCGTAATAAATTATTAACATTTAAATCATAACGATGGAAAACAAACGATATAGGATAATTTCTCAAAATAATAATTCTACATTAGTAGAAGAATATATAAAAACAGAAAAAAAAAAAACTTCATACGAAACAGAAGATGAATTAGAAAAAAAATTTATTAAATTATTGCAAGAACAAGGATATGAATATTTAAAAATTAATAATGAAGATGATTTAATTATTAATTTAAGAAAACAAATAGAAAAGTTAAATAATTATAAATTTTCCGATGAAGAATGAAATTGATTTTTCAATAATGAAATTGCAAAAAAAGATGATTTCATAATAGAAAAGACAAAAAAGATTCAAGATGGTGATGGGCAAATATTATTAAAAACTGGTAAACCATTACAAGATGGTTCTAATTTTAAAAATATTAAAATTATTGATAAATTTGATATTCATAAAAACTTTTTACAAGTTATTAATCAATATGAAGAAAATAATGGTAATCACAAAAGTAGATATGATGTAACTATTCTTGTTAACGGATTACCACTAATACATATTGAACTTAAAAAAAGAGGTGTTGATTTAAAAGAAGCTTTTAATCAAATAGAAAGGTATCAAAGAGATTCTTTTTGATCAAGTAAAGGTTTATACAACTATGTACAATTATTTGTTATTTCTAACGGAACATTAACAAAATATTATTCTAATACTATAAGAAATAATCATATTCAAAAAAATAAATCACAAACTTTTAGCAGTTATGAATTTACTTCTTTTTGATCTGATATTAAAAATAAAAGAATTGAAGATCTAACAGATTTTACGAAAACATTTTTCGCAAAGCATTCTATTCTTAATGTTTTAATAAAATATTGTGTTTTTACCGTACAAGAAGAACTAAAAGTTATGCGTCCATATCAGATTGCTGCAGTTGAAAAAATTCTAAATAAAATAGAAATAGCAAATAACTATAAATATTTTGGTTCAACAAAAGCTGGTGGATATATTTGACACACAACTGGTTCAGGAAAAACACTAACTAGTTTTAAAGCGGCAAAATTAATCAAAAATGTAGATTACATTGAAAAAGTATTGTTCGTTGTTGACCGGCAAGATCTAGATTACCAAACGATGCGAGAATATGATAAGTTTGAAAAAGGTGCCGCGAATTCAACAAAAAATACTTCAGAATTAGAAAAAAAATTAAATAGTTCTGATTCTAATGATAAAATAATAGTTACTACTATTCAAAAATTGAATATATTTATTAAAAACAACAAAAACCATAAAATATTTTCAAAAAGAATTGTTTTAATTTTCGATGAATGTCATCGTAGTCAATTTGGAAGTTTTCATAATAATATTGTTAAAAATTTTAAAAATTATTCTATCTTTGGTTTTACTGGTACACCAATTTTTTCTGAAAATATTAATTCAAGTAATAAAACTTTTTGGCAAACTACAGAACAAGCATTTGGTGATAAGTTACATTCTTATACAATAATGGATGCGATATCAGATAATAATGTGTTAAAATTTAAAGTTGATTGAGTTAATACATTTAAATCAACTAAAAATATTAAAAACACTAAAATTAATAGTATTAACGAACCAAAAGTACTAATGGATCCAAAAAGAATTGAAAACAATGTAGGTTATATTCTTGAACATTTTAATCAAAAAACAAAAAGAAACACGTGTTATGAAATAGGAAATAAAAAAGTCGATGGCTTTAATTCTATTTTTTGTGTTAGTTCGATTGAAGCAGCAAAAAAATATTATCAAGAATTCAAAAAGCAACAAGAATCGAAAAAAGAAAAACTAAAAGTAGTTACTATTTTTAGTTATGCACCAAATGAGAATATTTCCGATACAATCGATGAAGAAGAACAAGAAACAACTAAGCTAGATAAAACTTCACGTGATTTTTTAGATTCAGCTATAAAAGATTACAACGAATATTTTGAAACTAATTTTTCTACCGATGGTGATGGTTTTCAAAATTATTACAAAGACGTTTCAAAAAGAATGGTAGATAAAACAATTGATTTATTAATTGTTGTTAATATGTTTTTAACAGGATTTGATGCAAAAACCTTAAACACTTTATGAGTAGATAAAAATTTAAAATTTCATGGACTTTTACAAGCGTATAGTAGAACTAATAGAATTTTAAATTCCATTAAAACACATGGCAATATTGTTTGTTTTAGAAATTTATTAGATGATACAAATGAAGCACTTGCTTTATTTGGAAACGAAAACGCAGAAAGTATTGTTTTATTAAAAACATTCGAAGATTACTACGATGGTTATGAAGAAAATGGAAACCATATCAAAGGTTATTCGGAATTAATTGATGAATTAAAAACAAACTTTTTAAATAATAATGTAGATTTAAAAAGTGAAATGGATAAAAAATTATTTATTAAAACATATAATTCAATTTTGAGAATAAAAAATATCTTAACTTCTTTTGATGAATTCGAAGGTAAAGAAATTTTGACTGAAAGAAATTTTCAAGATTGTAAATCAAAATATCTTTACATTTGTGAAGAATTTAGAAACAAAAATAATGGTGACTCCGAAATCATTAACGATGATATTATTTTTGAAAACGAATTAATAAAACATGACGACATTGATGTTGACTATATTTTGCGTCTTATATGAAAATTAGCTCAAGAAAAACAAAAAAACAAAAAACCTATTGATTTAAATGATTTAAAAAAAATCATATTATCAAGTTCTATTCTTAGAAATAAAGAAGATTTAATAGAAGATTTTTGTAAAAAATTAAATATTGAATTGGATTTAGAATGAGAAGGAAATGTTGAATTTGAATGAAAAAAAATTTTAAAACAAAAAGAATTACAAGAAAGAGAAAAAATAATAAAAGAGGAAAAATTAAAAAAAGAAGAAGCTAATTCTTATTTTGAAAAATGTTTAAAAAACAAGGAAGTTAGTGAATTTGGTGACGATATTTCTAAAATTTTAACTGGTTCAATTTTATCAAATGAAAGAAATATTAGAAAAAATGAAGTTATTAAAAAAATAAAAAATCACGTTGAAAGATTCAACGATCTTTAAAGTTCAAAAAACTTTTGTAATTCTAACGAACGCCGCACCATCTTCATCGTTAAATCTTATTACCACCAGTTAAATTATATCCATCAATATAAGAACCAGTTTCTCTAATCCATTTTTTTTCTAATTCAGTAATTTCATCCAATGAATCACAAGG
>JAITHU010000040.1 GCA_031279765.1 Mycoplasmataceae bacterium | reverse complement strand
TTTTGAAACGATAGGTGTATGGTTATTATTAAAACGAACAAAAAGCGTTAGCACAATAGAAGTGATAAGAACACTAATAGAAAAAGCTATTACGAAAAATAATGAATTTTTTTTATTTTCTTCAATGTGCGATTTTATATTTTTTTTCATTTTTATTATTATACATTTTTTTTAATGATTAGTAAAAATGATACACAACTTTTGAATCAAACTTATGAAACAAAAAAGAATTATAACAAGGCTTTTACAAAGATTACCATATATTGCACGATGAATATTTACTAACATTTCTATCTATGAAATAAAGAGCACCGAAATTTTTAAAAAAAATACTTGCAATAATAAAGATACCAATCTTTAATAAATAATATTTTCTTCTGCGTATAAAATTTTTTTAATACGATCCTGTGATGGTGCCGACTTTTCCAACAATTTATTGAGTAAATGCAGAAGCAATACCATTTGCTCAAATAAGTAAGATAATTCAAAGAATTATAGTAGTGATAGCGGGAGTTAAACTAGCTAATGCAGTACGTGTTTTATAATTTAACGAACGAGTAGTAGTTATCACAAAAAAATAAAGTTAAACCTGTGCAAAATTAATCAACAGATTTATACCATAATACTTGGATATTCTTCAAATACAACATCGAGTTAAAGAACCAATATTCTTAAAAATTATAATGTGCAAAATATTTCGATTCGTGAAAAATCTTCTTTGATTATGCGAATAACTTATAATTAACTAAAATATGAAAAGATTGATTTGGTGCGTAGAAAATAAGAAAAAATTCTTCGTACTTTTATTAGCGATATCTTTTGTAATTGCAGCTGCTTTTTTCGATGCTGAACAACCGAAATTTCTTAGTAGTGCGATCGATTCAATTCAAAACGAAAAATGATGAGGTGATGAAGGGAGTGGAAGTTGGTATTGAATAAACACAATAAACGGTTCAACAAATCTTGCGTTTTTCCCATCAATATTTATGATGCTTATTTACGCATCCGCTAGTTTAGTAACAGGAATATTTGCTGCATTTTTCGGTACGTCATTTTCTTTACATAACGCGATGGTTATTCGTAATAAAATGTATAATCATATATGCAATTTTTCTTTCAATGAAATTGATAAATTTTCTACACCATCACTTGTTACACGTTTATCAAACGATGTCCAAAAATATCAATCAAATTTGCAATTAATTATTACACTCGCATTTAGAGCGCCAGTAACAATGGTAATAAGTGCTATCAATGCATTCACACCACCACTAGGTTCAACTCTATATGGTTTTTGTTGTTTAGGAATGGTAATCGCTATGTTGACAATTATCACTTTAATTGCATGAAAAATAATCCCATTGTATGTAAAAGCACAATTGAAATTAGATGGAATAAATAGTGTAATGCGTGAAAATATTTTAGGAGTGCGTTTAGTAAAAATATTTGGTTTACAAGAAAAATTATTCAAAAAATACTCTAATGAAAATAACGCGTATCGCGACTTGAATATAAAATCTGGTGTTTTAATGGCACCAATTACTAGTGTAGTTTATCTTATTTTGAATTCTGGTACAGCAATTATATTATTGATTGCTGGAATGTTATTTGTAAATTCTGATAATCACCCATCAATTAGTGGCGGAATATTTGCTTTTACACAAATTATTACTATATTATTATTTGCATCATTAATATTGGTTGCAGTTATCATAAACCATGTCAGAACTGTAGCATCAATTAAGCGTATCAATGAAGTATTTGAAACTAATTCATCACTTATTGAGACAAAAAAACCTTTGCCATTAAATTTAAAAAATAATTCCGTTGAATTTAGAAATGTTAGTTTTAAATACTATGGTAATCAAAAGGATGCGATATCTAATATTAATTTTTTTATTCCTACCGGAAAAACATTAGGAATAATTGGCGAAACTGGTAGTGGAAAAACAACAATCGCTAGTTTATTATCACGATTTTATGATGTTAATAAAGGAAGTGTAAAAATAGGCGGAATAGATGTTCGCGATTTGAAATTAGAACAATTGCGTGATAAAGTTTGTGTAGTTCTTCAAGAACCAGTTCTTTTTTCAGGAACAATTTTATCGAACTTAAAATATGGAAATAATAATGCAAACAATAAAAAAATTAAGAACGCAGCAATGGATGCATGTGCTTGGTGAGATGTAATAGAAAATACTCCGAAAAAATTAAATAATATTGTTGAACAACGTGGAAAAAACTACTCAGGTGGACAAAAACAACGTTTATCACTAGCGAGAACACTTGTAAGGGATCCAAAAATTCTTGTTCTTGATGATACCACTAGTGCACTTGATTTATTAACGGAAAAAAAAGTACAAGATAATTTGCAAAAGTATAAAGATGTTACAAAAATAATTATTAGTCAACGTATTTCGTCTATTATGAAAGCGGATATGATTATTGTATTACAAAATGGAAAAATCATTGAAACAGGAAATCATAACGAATTATTAAAAAACAAAAAAATATATAGAAAAATTGCTGATTTACAATTAGGTGATAATATCACAAAAAAATAGTATGCCACCAATTATTAAACAAATTAAAAAACCAAAAAATATTATAAAAACCATCAAAGAAGTTTTTTTTTACTATAAGAATCAAAAAAAATCATTTATTATCGGACTTATTATCACATGTTTTGAATGTTTTTTTTCTGTTGGTGCAATAATCGTTAATGGATTTTTATATTCTTGATTTATTATCCCATCGAGTTTTATTGTTGTTCAACAACCTCCTGATTATTCGCTTTTTGGTTTATTTTCTTTTATTTGAATAACTTGTTCATATTTATTATTACAACTTTTAATAGGTTTTTTTACATGAGTGAATCAAATAATATTTCTTAAATTATCAGAGAAATCTAACACTGATTTAAGAAATTATTTATTTAAAAAAATTTACAATATGCCTATTAATTTTTTCGACACAATTCCTACTGGTGATATTATGAGTAGAGCAATAAACGATATTGATAGTTTAGGCCAAGCGATGTCACAAAATTTAGCTAATTTTTTGTATTACGCTTTGGAAATAATATTGCTACTGACAATAATGTTTTTAGTAAATGCAATGTTAGCGATATTTGGAATCATCTTAATTCCGCTTTCTATTTTACTAAACGCATTAGTTATTAAAAGAATTCAGCCTTTTTTCAAAAAACAACAAAAATATTTAGGAGATTTAAACGGCTTAATAGAAGAAAACGTTTCTGGTATGAAAGTTATTTCACTTTTTAATATGAAAAAAGAAACAGAAAAAGATTTTGAAGAAATAAATAAAAAACATATGCACAATTCAATTGTTGCTAGCGCTTCAAGTAATATCATGTTACCATTAAATATTTTTATCAATAATATTTCATTTGTGCTTTTTACAACAATTGGTATTTTTGGATTATTTTTTGGTGGAAATAGCGGAAATGGTTGAATTAGTACAAATTGAGGTGTTTTTAATTTTTATATACCAGATTATGTTGATCCAGCTATTTCTAGCGTAGTAACAAAAACGACATTATTAATTGTTTTTACGTTAATAATTAGAACAGTTAATTCAACTTCTAATCAATTTGTTTCAATTATTGGTTCGATGTTTCTTGCACTAGTTTCAGCAGAAAGAGTTTTAGAAATTCTTAAAAAAGTAGAAGAAAGCGATGATGAAAACGCATTAGAAATGAAAAAAATAAAAGGAGAAATAAAAGCGGTAAATTTAAATTTTCAATACGTTCCTGATAAAAAAATATTAAAAAATGTTAATTTTTTAATTAAACCAGGAAAAACAACTGCAATTGTCGGACCTACTGGTGGAGGAAAATCAACTATTATAAGTTTAATAACTCGTTTTTACAATGTAACATCTGGCGATCTTTTACTCGATGACACACCAATTAAAAACATTAAATTAAAATCATTGCGAAAAAATATTGCCATGATTCCTCAAGATACTTTTTTATTCAATGATACAATATTTGAAAATATTAGATATGGAAATATTGACGCTACTAATGACGAAATCATCAAAGCCGCAAAAGCAACACAAGCAAATAATTTTATTGAAAAAATGTCTAAAAAATATGAAACAAGGTTAGATGATAATGCAATCACATTATCACAAGGTCAAAAACAACTTATTGCAATCACACGTGCTTTTTTATCAAAAGCAAAAATTATTATTTTAGATGAAGCAACTTCATCTGTTGATAGTGATACTGAATTAAAAATCGAAGAAGCAATAAAGAGAGTGAGTAAAAATAAAACAACTATTGTAATTGCTCACCGATTATCAACAATAAAAAACGCTGACAACATTTTAGTTGTAAAAGATGGTAAAATTTTTGAACAAGGAAACCACAAACAATTATTGAAGAAAAATGGTTTCTATGCTAAATTATATAATTCACAATTTACTACCGGAAACATAGAAGATAAATAAAAATTATTTTACTCGTTTATTATTGAAAATTATTATTTTTATTAATTTATTTTAGTAAATATTCAAGAGCACTAATTACCATTGTTGGTATCGCAGTTGTAAAAAATTGTTTACTATCAAAACTAAAAGTTCCGCTATGCACCGAACAACATTGCGTTTTATTTTTTGGATCTTTGACACCAACATAATAAAACACAGATGGAACATTTTGTGTTAAATACGCAAAATCCTCTGCTCCAAAACCTTCTGGTTTATAATGAAATTTATTTTTACCTAATAAATTAGTAGAAACATCATAAATTAAATCAACCATTTTATCATCATTTATTAATGGAGGGTATAAAAATAAATAATCAATTTTATATGTTGCTTTCGTTGGAGCTGATAAACATAATCCTTGTAAATATTTTTCCATTATTTTTGGAATATCCTTTCTTATAGAATTATCAAAACTTCTTGTTGTTCCTTCGATAAATGTAGAAGTAGGAATTACATTATTTGCTCCTTCTTCACCGCCACGAATTACACATATTCCTACCAACGGTAATTTTAATGGGTTAACAGCTTTATCAATTATCGAATTAATTCCTGCAACAAATTGCGAAGCGATAAAACAAGGATTAGCAGAATTATGCGGTCGAGAAACATGACCACCAACTGCATTTATTGTAATTTTAAAATCATCAACTGCTGCACTACTTTTCCCTCTACTTAATTCAATATTACCGATTTCAGTACTTCCTGAAACATGCAATCCAATCGCAGCATCGACTGTTGGATTTTTTAAAATTCCTGCATCTATCATCGGTTTCGCACCACCTTCGCCAACTTCTTCACTTGGTTGAAACATCAATTTAATATTTCCGCTAAATTGATTTTTCATATCGTTCAAAATAAGTGCACAACCTAATAAATTAGCAGTGTGCGCATCATGTCCGCATGCATGCATTTTGTTTTTTACTTTCGATGCATATGAAATTTTGACTTCTTCTTGTAAAGGTAAAGCATCCATATCCGCACGTAACAATATAGTTTTTTCTTTTTTATTACTTTTTTGTGTTCCTTTAATTAAACCAATTATTCCTATATTTCTAACAAGCGTAAATGGAATATTCTTTTTCTTTAATTCGCTTTGAATTAATTTAGATGTTTCTTTTTCTTCTCATCCTAGCTCTGGGTTAGCATGAATAGTTTCTCTTATTTTAATAATTTTATCAAGATAAAATTTTGTTAATTCTTGAACTTTGCTAATTATTTTTTTATCAATTATCATAAACGTTTTTCAATCTATATTAAATTATAACAAAATTAGAATAATATTTTTTTAACATCATTTTTTGTCTTGGAAATCATATTTAAACGTTTGAACAATTGTTTGTTATTACAATAACTCATATTGTAGTTTTCACATATTATTGTACGTTTTAATTTCGAATCAATATTTAACTCTAAATATTCTTTTCACGATAATGACTGTTTATTTTTTTGAAAAGTTGCAACATTTTCAATTGCATTAATGATTTCATCATCACTTGCTTCAGCAACACCAACTTTCTTTACTTTTTTATTTCTTTTTTTAATAAAAGCTTGCTTAAAATTTTCTAAATTATTTTCTAAGATTCTTCTTACTTTTTCACCCGAACCATCTGGATCAAGAAAAAGAATAACTCCTCTTTCGAGATTTACTTTTTTTATTAATTCAATAGTTTTTTTTGAAATTCTCGAACCATTAGTCTCTATAGTTTCTACAATAAAATTTTTTTTTAATTTCTCAGTATCTGTTTTTCCTTCAACAACAACTATTTCTTTTATTTCGCGTTTCATTATTAGTTCGTATTGAATTAGTTATAATTGAATTTAAAAAATAATTTTATAGTATTGTCAATAAAAAATTAACCTCTCATAATAGAATAAGAGTTTCCTCCGGAAGGTGTTGCTGGTATCCCGCTAGCAATTAATTCACTACAACCTTGGAACATTGTGCTATATGGAGTACCAGATGCCGAAACGATTGGCAAATCCAAAAAAGTACCAGGAAGATTACCTCCAAATCTTAAATCAGTATACATAGCGAATGCAAGAAAAAAACTAGTTCCAGCAGTTGTTATAGTTTGCGGTATTTCAAAATCGATAGGCAAAGAACGATGAAACCCTGTTTGAAAATAAAAAGCACTATGACAAAAATCATTTCCAACCGATATTAAATTTCGTGGTAAATTAAAATTAGTAATAACATCAGAAGAATTTCGAAATAAATATTTACAAAAATTATCAGGTGCATATTCTAAAACATCTCAATCTTCACCGAAATGCATTGCTTTTATTTTGCCACGATAACCACTATAAGTTAGTTCACCATTAGCGTCAACATTGCACACTACATCTATCGCAGTTGTTCCATAAGGAAAATCATATTGTACACCTCCTGTTGTAATAAAATATGAAATGTCAGGAGGGGTAACAGCATTTATTACAAAAGCAATATCAAAAGTTCCTGTAGTATATGGTGCTTTAGCACAAGTAATTATAACGGTATAATTTCCAGCAGTTGCGGTAGAAGCACTTGTTCAACTAAAAACACCAGTGCTTCAATTCATACTTAAATTAGTTAACCCACCATAATCAGAAATACCTCAAGTTGCTCCAGTTAATGTAGGATCTGCAGTGCATGTTGCGGTGTAAGTTCTAGAACCAGAATCATTTTGATCAACTTCAATTGTTGCATCACCACTAATTACAATTTGATTTGATGTTACATTAATTGTAAAAGTTAAAGTACCATCAAGATAATCTGTTTTTGTACATTTAATAGTGACATTGTATGAACCATTTGCTATTGTATCATCATAACTAAATGTTCCTGTAGAATTAATACTTATTTTTCCATTTAATCCATCGAAATTATTAATAATTCAAGTTACACCAGATAAAGTATTTCCACCACAAGT
>JAITHU010000013.1 GCA_031279765.1 Mycoplasmataceae bacterium | reverse complement strand
CCCTACACGACGCTCTTCCGATCTAATTTTGAAATTTCAACCTCTTCATTTCCTGTTAACATTCTTGAAAATGTTGTATCAACTAAAATTTTCTTTGCAATATCATTCACTCGTTCTTTAGTGTTGATTTTTTTATCACTTGTATTACTGATATATTCCTTATTCTTAAATGCTTTTGCAACATCGTCGTTATTTTCAAAAATAGTACCGTCAGCTGCTTCTCCTTCAATTTTAACATTATTTTCTTTGAATGTTCTCATTATCACTGAATCGATTAGTTTTTCATCAATATCATATTTTCCTAATACCTTACATATTTTTGTTCATTTAATTATTTTTTTTTGGTTACTATCCTTGTTACTTTTTATAATTTTTTTTAAAATATTTTCCAATAAAGATGAATCTAAATTTTCGTGTTTAATGTTATTTTCGTAAATTTTGCCAATTACACGATAAGAATCTTCAATGCGAACTTTTTTTTCTTCGTTTTTCTTCGCAATTTCTTTTACATTTTTCTTAATTAATTTTTTAGGTTTATTAATTATTTTTTTTATTTTTTTCTTAGCAATTTTTTTTATTGTACTTTTAATAGCTTTTTTTACAACTTTTTTCGTAAGTTTTTTCGCTGCGCGTTTTACTTTACTATTAGATTGTGAAATTTTATTTTTCTTAATTAATTTTTTAGGTTTATTTTTTATTATTACTTTTTTTTTCATATGTGTATAAGTATTTTAAACAATACTCATGAAATATCGGAAAGAAAATTCCAAACCTATTAGAAATTACATGTTATCAATAGGAATAAAGTTATTCATAAATATACATAGCATAGTAAAACCACCACCACCAATTATAGTAACTGTTGCTAAAATAAATAAAGAAACTTTAATATTTTCACGTGATTCAGCACGTATCTTTGCATCTTCGTGGTTACGATTTCCCATATTTTGTAAAAAACGAATAAATTGAATAACATCAAGATAAAGAACAAGACCGTAAATAGCTGTCATTAATAAATATTGAATTGTTTGTGCACCACTAGTACCGATAAGTTTTGCTAATCAATTTCATACTCACACATTATCTGCTGTTAATATCGGTTGTAGTGTATTAGCAGAACACAAAAAGTTTTCAATAATGATATTAGCTGTCATATTAATAATATTATAGATATTTTTTTGTTATTATTTAATTTTTTTCTTTTTTAATTTAATTAAATTATTAATTTTTCTCTTTTCTTTAGCGATATCTTGGTAATCATCTACTATATTTGTTGCAATATCCGAAGAATATGGTTGTTTTATTAAAAATGAATTTATTATTTTGTTAACAAATAAAAACGACAGTATTAATGCGAAAAATAACGATATTATCTTTATCGTTGTAATAATTCATATTAAATTTGTAAATATTGGAATTAAACCAGAAAAAATAAATGTTGTTCCGCTAATAATGATTGGCAATGTAAAAATAAAAAAATCAAAGTTTGCTATATGAAAAAGTTTTAGAATTATAAAAAATATTACTAAAAAAAATAATAAGCTTAATATCATTCAAAAAATATCGATTTTGCATATTGTTCCAAGATTATTTATTATTTGTATGTAATATCCTACGCATGCTTGTTCAAAATCATTCAAATTTTTTATAAGAATATTGTTTATTTCACAATTAACAATATAGTTTTGGTATTTTATTCATATTTTTTCCACGTTTTCGACATTAACATTTCCTTGCCAAACGATTCCGTGATTCGGAACTATTATATTTAAATCTAATATATCAGCATCACCAAAAAATAATCAAAATATAAAAAGAATTATTATTAGTAACAAACAACTAGAAAAAATAATTCATTTTGGTGTGTTATAGCCTTGTAGTATTTTCTTCATTAAAATACAAAATTAAACTTGTTGGAAAGTTCATTTCCCTGAAGTAAAACAATAATCTAGCAATAAAGTTGTAGATGGCGGATCTTGATCTGGTGGATAAGGAATATTTCAAAAACTTACATCGTTTGATGCTTTAAAAGTGATATTTGTAATGTTATCATTATTGGTATTAAAAAATGTTGATAAAGATATTCCGTTATTGCTGTTATTTCCAATAGGATTAAGTGCTCCAACATTTATATTAACGTTACTTTTATTATTTTCTACAAATACTGAATAAAAAGCGCCATCAAGTGAACTAATTGATAAGTTATTGCTAGCACTAGTCATGTTATTAGATGTGAAAATACCGTTATTTAAATTTAAATTTTCAACATTTTTAAAATTTGCATTAGCAAATAACATTGAGCCAATATTTATATTTTTTGCATTTGTCATATTAGCAATACTAAAAATAACACCATTGAAATCGATAGTTGCTAATTCGCTAAAATCACTAGTAGAAAATAATTGATTAGCAATATTAATTGAGCTTGTATCATCAGCATAATTAAGCATATTGCTAGCGCAATATGTAGCACCAGAAAAAATAAAGTTTGTTGGTGTAGTTATTTCACTTAAGTCAATGCCAAAAAATGTGCTGTCTGCTGCAAAAATAGTTCCACCATTTATCATATTACTACTTGCAAAAACAAAAGAAGAAATATTTAAATAGTTAAATTTGCTATGCGAAAAAGTTTGGTAAGCTGTATGAACTTCAGCAATTTGAGCAATATTGGATACACTAACAATCAAACCAGAAAAATTTAAATTACTCGTATTAGAAAAATCAATATTCATAAATGTACAATATGCTGTTCAAATTAGTGCATTATCACTTGTACTCATAGAATTTGCAACAAATTTAGTATTATTAAAAATTAATGTAGTAGTAGAGGTTGATAATATTAATCCTGAAAAAGTATTGAACCCTGTGAAAACTCTTCCATTTGTAGTCATCTGAGAACTCGCGAAATTAATGTTAGATAAATCAATATTTTGTATGCTAGGAATTGATGTTGATGCAAATGTTTGCGAAGCGGTGAAAATGGATGCACTTGTATTATTGATGTTATCGATAGTATATGTTGCGTTAAAATTTAATGAATTTAAAGTAGTGAATTCCGCAAAAGAAAATGTTGAAGCTGCTGTATAAATTTTTGCACCAATGTTTGATGTAGCTGATGAATTGATAATATTTGTTGCAGCGAATATTGTTTGTGATAAATCCAATGATTGTAATACATCAAATTTAGCTTTCGAAAATGTTCCACACCCTATATCGATTTCACTAGATGATGACAACTCACTAACTATTGAAGTTGTAATATATGTTGCGTTAACGTTTAATGAAGTTAGTGCAGTAAATTCTGCTGATTCAAAAGTACTATTAGCGGTAAAAATAGAACCATTATAACCCATATCGCTGCATGCAAAATTAACATTTGTTAAATTAAGTGATTGTAACCCAGAAAAAATTACTTTTTTAAATAATGAATCAGCTGTTTTAATACTACCACTACCGTTTGTACTAATCATATTTGAAACACAAAAAATTGCATTGGTTAAATCTAAGTTTGTAACGTTATCTAATTTCGCGTTCATAAAAGTACAATAAGCGGTACTAACGCTAGCATTTTTAGTTATTTGTTCGCATGCGAATTTTGCATTAACATTTAAAATGTTTAAACCATTTAAGTTTGTCTCTGAAAATGTACTAGCCGCAACAAAAATATTAGAAACATTATTAGCGATTGATAAATTGTTAGGCACAAATGAAATATTGTTTAAATTTAACGTGCTTAGATTGCTGAAGTTCGCTTTATTAAATGTAGATTCAGCAATATAAATTGATGAATTATTATTTTCGCTAGCCATATTGTCTATCGAAAAAACAGCATTATCCAAAATTAATTGGTTTATTGCGGGAAATGAATTTGTAATTGTTTGATAAGTATCGCTTGTATCAACAAGGAATGTTTGATACGCTGTGTGAATTCCACCATTACACATACTATGAGCAGCAAATTTTGCATTAGATAAACTTATTGTGTTTGTAGTAGTAAGAATGCTATTACCAAACGTATTAGCGGCAGTATAAATTGATGTTACACTAGATGTCATGTTATCAACAGCAAAATTAGTGTTTTCTAATGATAAATTAAAATTTAATGAATTAGAGATGATTGCTGTGGAGAATGTTTGGTACGCAGTATAAATATTATTTGTGTTAATGGCCATATTTGTACTAGCAAAATTAGTGTTTGTTAAAATTAAATTATTGTTTGTTAAACCTGATAAATTAGCATTAGCAAATGTATTAGCAGCAGTTTTACATATATCGGTATTATTAGACATATTTGTTTGTGCAAAAATAGCACCTGATAAATCTAATTTTTGAACATTTGCTAAATAACAACCATTGGTTGTATCTTCAGCAGAAACAGGAGGAGGAGGAATTGTTGTTTCGCTACCATTAATTATTCTACCAAATGTAAGAAAACCTGTTTTGCATTCATTGTTAATTATTTTTGGTAAAAAAATAGCACCGCTTAAGTTTATTTCGGTAATTTTCGTTAAAATACGATTAATATTTTCATTGCATCCGTTTTCAAGACTTGTTGGATTGTATTTTGGTGAAAATGTCGCATCACCATCAATTTTTTTCCCTGATAAATCAAGGATACTTCTACCGAATAAATACGCATCAACTGCAGTAGTACTTTCCTTAGCAGCATTTAATAAATCTATACTAAAATCAAGAATAGTTGTTTTTTCATCATCTGAAAATGTAAAAAAATGATCATTTAATGGTATTTTTGCATCAATAGGTACAACATTAAAATTAACAGGATATGTAATTTTTTTAGTTTCATTTGTAGATTTTTGTTTTGCAGATGCAGAAATTACAAATTGTCCATTAAACCCTTGTGCTTGTCCATTAAGAATTTCTAATTGATTAGTAATTGTATCAGAAAAATATACGATATTTTCCATATTAGTTGTACTAACGGTTCAAGTTATTATATATTCATCATTAGGAAGAGAAGTAGAACATTCGAAATCTATTTTATCGTAATTAGATTCTACTTGTATGCTAGGAACCAATTCAGGTGCTCCTCAATAATTACTTTTTCCGTAAATATCAAAATTAGGTATATTTGAATTGCCGCTACAACTAGTTAACGAAATAAAAGAAAATAAATTTGTAAATAACGTTAAAAACGGAACAATTATTGTAAATATTAGACTTTTTTTTATTAATTTCATTTTAATATGGTGTATACATTGAATACGCGTAAGTAGAACCCATCGTTTTTAAATTTGTGCTTAAAACATTTTGTCATGTTTTTCAATATCCTGGAGATAGCACACCACATTTAGGTGGTGGGCTTCCTGGTGATTTTTGACCATCTGTATCATTTACTTGAAAAATATTATTTTCTCCAGCACAACTAAATCCATAATTAGAAAAATCAATCAATCACGGCATTTTAAATTCGAATTTTGGAATACGATTTTGATCCTTATCTCCACGATCAATACTTAAATAAATTCCAGGATTTTTTGCAGTTAATGTGTCACGTGGAATAATTGTTATCCCAACATTTTTCATTACATTTGTTGTTAATCTTCACGGAACACTAACTTGTTGTATAAGGGAAAAAAGATTAGTACACGCGTTATAAAAACCAATATTTTGAGTTTCGTCATACTTTGGATCTGCTACAAATATAATATTAGTCGCTCCAGAATAATTATCGTCACTATATTTTTCATTTTCTCATCCGCTATTTAATTTAAAACCCTTACTTCAACGTTTTCACGGTCCTCAATCACCAAGATTTCCTCATCCTCACCCTCATCATGTTCCTACAGCGAATACTCCAAAGTTATAAACACTTAATTCGTTTTGATACATTCATGTATCTTTCGACATTGTAGTTAAAAAAGAACCATCATCATACATATTATGATTTCCATTAGCAACAATTTTTTTTACATGTCGCAAGTCTCTTCACGCATTATCAACATATTGTCATTCTGATGAATCGAAAAAATTTTTATCTAACGTTACTACAGAAGCGGCAAGATTATCTTGTCTTGTCTTTGTTGAATCAGCAACATATGATTTTGTTCCTTTCAAAATTCTTTCATCCACATCATCGTCATCTACATTTCTAAAAAGTTTATCAGAATTATAACTTCTTCCAGTGTAATTTCCTACACGTCAATAACCGCCAAATGCTGATTCATGATAAGTGTTGTATGCTGGAAAAATTTCAGCTGGTCTTCCAGTATATCCCATAGCATCAAGAGTAGATGCTCAATGTAATGCATCAGTTTTTGAACCACCTCAAAAATATTCTGCTAAATCATATGGTCCTCCTGGAGTAGAAGGATCGTTAAAGTGAGTAAAAAATGGTGGATCTCATCGATGCATTGCTGGTCGTCCTGGTTGCGCATTATTTCGTGATCATTGTAGCGTTCTTTTAGTTCAATGATCGTCGCGAAAATCACCACTTCCAACATGCGTTCAACCGTTTCAAGAAATCATTGTACTATTACTTCCGCGATCTAAGTTAAAATCATAAACTCTTGCTGGGTATGTTGCTCCTGTATTAGGATCAACATAGTTAGATGGTCCTACAGAAAGATCAGCGTTAATTTCATTGTCCATATAACTCATAAAATTTGCATTTGCAAAAGAATCAACAGTATCATAATAATACGTAGTATTTTCTGTCAAACCATATGCAGCTAATTTTTCTCTTGTTAAATTAGTAGCATCATATGTTAAATCAGCGTTATAAGCATAAACATCAGCTTTTAACGAAGTATCCTCAGCGTTTTCTTTGGTGTGATAATCATCGTGTATATGTGAACCATCATGTCCTCTTCCTCATCAATTTATTCCATTAAATTTAAGACTTATAGGTGTTATTTTTCCAGAGCTATCAGTTTCACTATTAGCGTATCAACCGATATGTGTTTCTCATTTTTTTGATAAATCACCTTTATATAAATTCATGTTAATGTATAGTGAATGTTGCGGATCATCTATTGGATATCCACCAATTGCACCAACAACTTCTTGTTTTGCTGATCGATCGGATGATTGTTGCATTGCAATTGAAAAACGTATTTTTTGTGTTGGATTAGTTTCAAAATCAAAAGAAGTTCCGACATCAGCAAATTCAATACGAAAATCATCTGTTTGTAATGGAATGGAAATTTTTTTATCAGAAGTGGTATATTTTGATAGCTGTAATAAATTTAATGCGTTGGGAATAATTCCAGATAATTTACTATTAAAAATTTCAACAACAGTTTCGTAAGGAACTTGAGACAAATCTATTTTGTCATCAAGTTGTTGTTTCATTGTTGGCAAATCTTCGCAATTTCATCCATCCCATCAAGTGTTAATATCAAAAATATTTACTTTTTCACCCATTGTATTTAATTGTACTTGTAAATAAAAATAATTTACTAGTTGAGTTTCATGACCAGTTGCAGCTCTTATTTCTAAGTTGATAAGAGAACCATCTATTTTTTCTCCAGAAATAAACTCATTATTTACAACATCAAGAAATGTTTCATCTATTCAATCGATATATGTACTTATTACTGATAATGCAGAATTAATAAATGTAGCTTTGTTTGCATTAAATCATGTATCTCATTCGCTAAAAGTAATTTTACTAATATCTTCTACAACAATATTTTTTACTAATGTTTTTGGCGTTGGTATTGAACATAAATCAAATGCATTAGGTATAGCAAAAAAATTTATTGTAATATAAAATGTATCATTAGAACGGATAAAATTTGATAGTGAGCTAACTTTTATGCCAACCCTAACTTCTTTACCGATTGCAGGATTTACAACAAAATCATCATCGCTTAAAGAAAAAGCTCCAATTATTGAGTAATCTGTATCTATTTTTATATCAATAGTAGGTATATCGTCAATAAATTTTTGATTTAAAAAATCACAAATTGAATCTGTTACAACTCTTTGTTTAACAGCGTTAGATAATTCAGCATCAGTAACATTGTATGGATCAACAGGAACAAATTGGAATGGAGCTGGATTAAAATTTAAAAAAGTTGATTCATTTACGTATGCTTTTCATTGAATTGATTTAACTTGTGTTGAAAATGCTTTTTCACCTTTTAATGTTTTGCTTGTTGGCAAGGCAATTATTTTTATTCCCAATGGTGCACCATTGGAAAAATCACGGTTATCATCACTAAAATTAAATGATAACGTAAAATCATTTTCCGTTGGATAAATAGATACTTTTCTTATTGCTGCCATTATTCCACTAATTAAAAATTCATTTTGATATAGTGTATTAATATCAGTTTGATTAACTTGATCTGGTGTTTTTGATTCGAAAGTTATATCATTAATTGATGTTAAATCACCATCTGATAACGTAGAAAGATCGATAACAGGAACTTCTCGTGTTGCACATGAAGCTGATGTAATTGCTATTGTTATAGGCGAAATTAGCGCAAAAAAGCAAAAGACAAAAGAATTTTTATTTTTTCAATATCGTGGCACATATTAATTATACTAGTAATTATTTAAATGGTTTTTGAATGTTCAATGTTATTTTTATTTTTAATTTATTATGTATATAATATTTATAGAAATGTTGAAAATAGCGATTGTTGTTGCTGACGGAAGCGAAGACATAGAGGTGGTAACACCAACCGATATTTGAAGACGTTCTGGAATTATTGTTAAATTAATTTCGGTCGAAAAAAAGAAAAATGTTATTTTAGCAAATGGTACAAAAATTAGTTGTGAATCAATATTGTTAGAAGAAAATTTATCACAATATAATGCGATATATTTACCAGGTGGAAAAGGTTATTTAAAATTCAATGATACTAATGCTTCGAAATTAGTTAAGTTTGTACAAAAAAACTATAACAATCCAAAAATGTATTTTATGGCTTTATGTGCGGCGCCAGTTTGTTTCTACAATTGGGGAATAATTACACCTAATTTACAGCTAACATGTTATCCGGGAATGCAAATAGGAAAATTTGAGAAAAATTATGTTAATAAACCAGTGGTTGTATCAAATAATTTTGTAACAGGTTCTGGACCAGGAACTGCACATATCTTTGCTTTAACAGTTGTTGAATTACTTTGCGGTAGACAAATTGCTGAGGAAATTGCACAAAAAACATTATTTAAATAAATTTTGTTACTATTAAAAAAACAGACCGTGTATTTTTTAATTTTAAGTAAATTATTTACTAGTTTTTTTAGAAGAAGATGAATATGAAAAACTTGAACTTTTAACGTACGTTCCGTTTTTTGGATCTGAATTTTCATATGTAGCTTTTATTGCTTTTACACTACTATTTTTTGTGTTCTTTTCAAATTGTGTTAAACTTCCTTTTCCATCAGGAGTTGTTTTGGTAGTTAAAACACCACCATTGATGTTTTTAACAATAGTTTTATTACTTAATTCTTTTTTATTTGCCATATGTAATTATTATATTAAAATTATAAAAAATAATTATTTAATGCCAATAATCGCATTGCTATTACTTGTGATGATATGGGTGGTTTTTACTAATGGTTTGAGAACGGTAAATTTGTTCAACAACAATTAATCTACTAATTTCATACGAATAAACTAGTTTTCCTAACGATCAAATAAAATCACATTTTTTTCGTAATTCATCATCAACTCCATATGGTCCGCCAATGATTAAACAAATATTTTTTTTATTTTCAAATATTTTAGTTAATTCGAAATTATCTAATTCTTTTCCTCTTTCATCCAAAAGAATTAGATAATCATCTTCTTTAATGTGTTTTAATATTTCTTTACTTTCTAATTTTCTCGCATTCTCGTTATGTTCCTTTGAATGGTTTATAAAAACAAAATTAATTTTAAAGTAATTATCTAAACGTTTTAAATATTCCTTAATTTGTTGATCGTAATCAGTTTTTTTTCCGATTGCAATTATTTTAATCATTAGATTAATAAATCTTTATTTTTAAATATAACTATTGCTCCAATGAATGTACAAACACTAACGATTATATTTACAACGCAATCCATTGTCATTTTTCAATTAATATTAGGAATACCATCTGTTTTATCGAAACCGTTTGTGCCAATAAAATAAATCACTGATAAATATTTGAAATTTTTTAATACGTTATCTAAAGTATCACCAATATATCCGATAATTGTAAAAACAAAAGATATTAAAAATATTCCACCAACGATTATCATATATTTTACTGTTTTATCGCAATATGCAGAAAACAAAACACTTATTCCACTTAATGAAATACAAAATGTAAAATATGCAATACAGAATATTATTAATGGAATCAACGATTCGTTATGAACAAAAATTATAGTAGGAATGAACACTGTTAAAAAATTAACGAAATTTGTAAATAATAAAAAGGTAATAGCTGTTGATGAAACTTGTGTTCTACTAGTATTGGAACATAATATATAACTTAAATCTCCACGATCAACTTTACTCACTAACATACGACTACTAATTAGTGTATATTGAAGTAAAACAATAATTGGTATTTGCATTGTAAATAGTAATGGAATAGTAGCTCACATCGAATGTGTATCATCCATTGTTGTTGCAAGAACGATAATAAATACTATCAATACTATTGCAGAAAATATGAAAAAAGCGGAACATTCCCTTAATAATTGTTTAAAAAATATTGGTTTAAAAAAGAAAAACATTTTAGTGAAAATATTTTCTTTTATTTTTATTTCCTTCGTCATTATTCTTTTTCTCCTTTCTTTTCATTTAATATTGATTTTTTAATATCTTTAAAACTAAATTTTTCACCATTATTATAATATTGCATAAAATATTCTTCAAGGCTTTCTTGAATTTGATTAATAAATTTAATTTTATAATTACTTAGTTCATTAATAAATTCATTTGTATATTTATCATCAAACACAATATACATTTGATTCTTTTTGTCATTTGCTTTAATATTGTAAAATTTTTTCTTTGTAAAATTACTTTTAGCGTTTTTAAAATCTGTTGAATCTAGGAATTCAATTTTATATGTTTTTTCTATTGCATGACGAATATCGCTAAGTTGAACATCAGTAATAATTTTACCTTCTTTAATAATTGCTACACGATCACAAACTTTTTCTATTTCGCTAAAGATATGTGATGACATTAAAATTGTTGTACCAGCTTTTTTAAATTCTAAAAGTAATTTATCAAATTCTAATTGCATCAATGGGTCTAAACCAGAAGTTGGTTCATCAAGAACTAACATATCAGGTTTATTCATAAATGCAACAACAATAGCAACTTTTTGTTTCATACCTTTTGACATCGCTTTTAATCTAACATTAGGATTGAATTGAAAACGATTAACTAATTCTTTTGCATAATCTAAATTTGGCATTGATTTATATTGAGCCATTTGTTGAATAAATTTTCAACCAGTTCCACTATTAGGGAAAACTATTTCACCAGCAACATAACCTAATTTTGCATTAATTTTAACAGAATCTTTTCAACTGTCTAAACCTTTAATAGTGCATTTACCTCCATCTTGCTTTTGAAAACCTAATATATGACGAATGGTAGTTGTTTTTCCTGCACCATTCGGTCCAAGGAATCCGAATACTTCACCTTTTTTAATATTGAATGTTACATCAAAAATTCCCTTATCATTTTTATAATGTTTTGTTAGTTTATCAACAGATACTATTAATTCCATTTTTTTGTATTATATGTGTTAAAGTAATTAAATTAACAAAAATAATTAGTTTGCATATTGAATATAATACTATTAATGAAAATTAGAATAATATCTGATCTACATATTAATTTAAATAAAAATCATAATTTAAATTTATGGAATCGAGATGATATTCTTACGATAATAGCTGGCGATATTTCTAACGACATAAAAATTACTAATAAATTTTTAGAAAAAAATTTTAAGCGAGTAATTTTTATTGAAGGTAATCATCTTGTTTATGCTGCTAAAAATAAACCAATTCAACAATTATATAAAGAATATAAAATAAAATTTCCAAAGAAAAAAGAAATTTCTTTTTTGCAAGATGATTATAAAGAAATTGATGGTATTATCTTTATTGGTTGTACTTTATGAACAAATTATACGTATGGTGATTTGCCATTATTGAAAAAAATAGAAAATGCAACTGCGTATATGGATGAAATGTTTCCACACGCTACTTATTTAGAAAAAAATAAACCAGTACAATTACGTCCGACACATTGTATTAAGATGTTTGAAAAATCATTAAAGTACATCGAAAAAATTTGTACTAAGTTTAATGATAAAAAAATTGTTTTAATAACGCATCATTGCGTTTCTGGGAAAGCGATTTTACCTAAATATAAAACATATATAAACAATCCGGCAATTACTACTGATATTGAAGATTTTATTAAAAAATTTCCGAATATTAAACTAATTATTCACGGACATACTCACGGGAAGTGTGATTATTTTATTCACGGAATACCGGTAATTTGTAATCCGTTAGGAGTCATTGACAAAGGTGAGGATGAAGGTTTTAATAAAGATTTATTTGTTGATATTTAATTTTTTAATTAACAAATTTTTTCCATCCATTTCTTTTGGTACTTTTAAATTTAGATAATTTAAAATAGTTGGTGCAATATCTGCTAATTTATTATCGTTCGATTTTAACAACGAAACGTTTTTATCAGCAATAATAAACGGTACATCCGCTGTTGTATGTGTTGTGACTACGCCTTTTTCATCTAACATTTTATCAGCATTACCATGATCTGCGGTTATAAAAAGCGTAATATTATTTTTAATTGCTAGTTGATATAATTTTGTGATTTGTTTATCAACACTTTCTACAGCTTTAATTGTTGCGTTCATATTGCCAGTATGTCCGACCATATCGCAATTAGCGAAATTGCAAATAATTAAATCGTATTTTTTATAATTGTTAATTATTTCATCACAGATTTTTGTTGCTGACATTTCTGGCAACAAATCATATGTAGCTACTTTCGGTGATGCGATAATAATTTTTTTTTCGAAAGGAAAATTAATTTCTTTTCCACCATCAAAAAAGAAAGTAACATGTGCGTACTTTTCTGTTTCAGCAATTCTTAATTGATGTAATTTATTTTTACTAATTACTTCACCGAGAACATTATTATAAGTAATTGGTGGAAAGGCAACAGATGTTGGTTTAATTCCTTCGTAATTTGTCATTGTAACAAAAAATAAATTTTTACATTTTTTACATTTAGATTCATAATGAAAACAACTTGATCCATATATAAGGTGGGATAATTCTCGCGCTCTATCCGGACGAAAATTTGCAAAGATTAATGCATCGTTATCTTTAATAGTAACTTCATCTTTTTTATATGAATTATTTAATGCTGGTTTAAAAAATTCATCTGTTATATTTTGTTTATACATTTCTTCGATATATTTTGTAGCATCATTAAAACAAGAATTATTTTTTCCAAGAATAGTATTGTATGCCGTTTCTACTCTTTCTCATCTACAGTCTCTATCCATCGCATAAAAGCGTCCTGATATGGAACCTATTTTTGTATTAGTTTCATTAGAAACTCTTTCTATTTCTTTAATATCTTCTCTCATTTGTTTTTGTTTAACATCACGTCCATCACTAATGATATGCAACACCGAATTAATATTTTCTTTTTTTGAAATTTTCATTAATTCAAAAATATGTTGTAGCGATGAATGAACACCACCTTCACTGCATAAACCAATTATGTGCAATTTACTATGATTTTTTTTTACATGAGTTATTGCATCAACAAATGATTTATTTTTTTGAAATTTATTAGTTTTTATTTCATTATTAATTAATGATAATCCGGTATAAATAATTCTTCCTGCTCCTATGTTAAGGTGGCCTACTTCAGAATTTCCCATTTGTTCCGATGGTAATCCAACTAATTTTCCACTAGCTTTTAATGTAGTGTTAGGAAAAGTTTTAAATAGCATAACTAATGTTGGTTTTTTTGCTAATGCAATAGCATTACCAAATTTTTTTTTAGATAATCCGAAGCCATCAATGATAATTAAAATAATTTTTTTTGTGTTTGACATATTTTAATTATATTTATCAAAAAAAGCTTATTTAATTTTATTTAATATCGCTATATATATTATGAAAATAGCAAGTATATAAAATGTATAATAAAACTATGCATAAAAGAGCAAACAATAACGCTATTATTAAATACATAATCATTGGTTTTTTAATTATTTCGCCAATTATAATTGCTCCAGTAGTTGTATTTTTGCTTTTTAATAAACAAAAAATTGTACCAATAGGTGATTATGAAATTTCTACTAGTATTTCGCCTACTACTATTCGCAATGGCGAAACAAAGGAAATTACATCATCAAAAATTAATGTAAATAACGAAATTGCTACGAATGATTTTTTAGATTATTTATCATGTAATACTTCTAATAATGAATATTATTCACAAACATTAATTATTAATGATCTTTCAATAAGTGTTGATGATGGAATAGTTATTATTTCCATATCAATTAATGAAACAAATACATTTTATGGTGTATTTAAATTTCGCATATATTTTTCAATGAAAAACATTGAAGCAAGTACTTCATCTTCTACTATTGTAGAATTAAATATTTTAAAAGATGGTTTAAATTGAGAACAAGATGATTTACTTTTCTTAAATTATGCAAAAAAAGAAAATCCAATAACACTTTGTATGGGACCAACACAAGCTGGCGCAACACCGTGAACACAAACTGATTTAGAAGTTACGTCTGGTTTGCAAAATACTTTTGCGGAAAATTTGTGAAATCAACTTAATAATCCTGATACATTTCAAAATAGTGATATTTTTTCACGTTTGGCAAATCATTTTAATTTTTGTATAAGATTTTCACTTACTGGTAGTACTGATATACTTGATAATCGTTTTTCATGTCAAGATCTTTTACAAAATAAATTACCTAATTTTTCTAATGAAAAAGCAGAACGAAATTATAAATTTATTCATTTTGGTAGAGGTTCAAGTGTTGGTGGATTTAATTCTGGTAATTGCGTTAGTTTAGAAACAATAGAACCGGATTTAAAATTTTGGACACAGCATGAATTTATGGGGCATACAATACTTAATTTAGAAGATGAATATCCGCAAGGAACTGGCCAAGGTAATTTGATAGAAGAACCGCAATCACAAGTTGATTTAATAGAATTGCGACACATGAATTTTTCAAATTTTGGCATTGATTATATCGCTTCTTCTTCGCAACAATGATGTGGGAAAAATAAAGATAATATTTTTTGAAAGAAAATGATTGATAGTGATAAATTTAGTTCAAATATAGATGATTATTGTCCAAATGGTGATCCTGAAAAACAACCAGTGCAATGATGAAATCGTGGTGCCCACGCTTCTTCCGAAGCATCAGCAATGCGTGGGAATTCCGGAAACTTTTCTGATTTATTTATTTTTACAATGTATTTAAAATGTCATGTAAAAGAAGAAGATCGTGAAAACGAATGGAATAGTGGTAGCCATTTTGATTTAACTTCATCACAAGAAGCAAAAGATGAATTATGAAATAAATATTTATCATGAAATGAATATATTCAACAAAAAATGGAAAAATTTATTAATTGATATTAATTTTTTAAATATCATTTATTTAATATAATAAATTAATATTATGAATGATATTCAAAAAAAAATAAAAAATAATAATGATGATTTTTTAGTATCAATTGCAAATAAAACGGAGGAAGAAATATTTAGTAATTTTGTTACTTCAAAAAATGGATTAACAGAAGAAAATTACAAAAATAATTGTGCAAACTACGGAACAAACGTTTTACATACTAAAAAAAATACTAATGTATTTAAAGTTTTATTAAACGCTACTATTACACCATTTAATATGTTGATGCTTGCTATGGCGTTACTAAATATTGTTATTCCAAATCAACAAAATTGAATTGCGTTTGGAGTAATTATTGGTAATATTGTTGCATCTATTGTAATAACTTTTTTTGAACAATACCGTTCTGGAATCGCAAGTGATAAATTGCAAGCGATGATCGAAGTAACATGTTCCGTTACTAGAAATGGTACTACTAGCGAAATAAACATGAATGAGTTAACGGTTGGAGATATTGTAAATTTATCAGCAGGTGATATCGTTCCAGCCGATATAAGAATAATTTCTTCGAATAATTTATTTGTCGATCAATCTGCAATGACTGGTGAATCTGAATCAGTAGATAAACACGTTATTTTAAAAGAAAACGAAAACAAAAATCCATTATCGTGTGATAATTTAATTTTTATGGGAACATCAGTTTCTTCTGGAACTGCAATAGGGGTGGTAATTGCCGTTGCGCAGAAAACTTTTTTTGGTAAGTTATTATTGACAATTAATAAGCATAAAGTTACTACTGAATTTGATCGTGGTATTGAAAAAATTTCGTGATTATTAATTGTTACAACTCTTATTCTTTCAGCAACTATTACGCTTATTCAATTATTCATTAATATCGAAGCATGAACTAGCGCTTTAATATATGGTTTTGCTGTGATTGTAGGTTTAACTCCAGAAATGTTACCACTAATTATTGCGATGAATTTATCGAAACAAGCAAAAACATTAATTAAGAAAAAAATTATTGTAAAAAATTTGGGTTCAATACAAAACTTTGGTGCTATTGATGTTTTTTGTACTGATAAAACGGGAACAATTACGATGAATAAAATTATTTTAGAAAAACATATAGATGTATTTGGAAAAAACTCTGATAATGTTTTATTTTATGCGTATCTTAATTCTTACTTTCAAACTGGTTATAAAAATTTAATTGATGAAGCGATAATATCAAAGGTTGCCAAAAACATGTCTGATGATATCGGTACATATAGTTACTATAAAGAAATTCCGTATGATTTTAATCGTCGTAGAATGAGTGTAATAATTAATAGAAATAATAAAGAAAGAATGATGATAACAAAGGGTTCGGTTAAGGAAATGCTTAGTATTTGTACTAATGTTTTAATAAAAGGTAATGAAGAAAAAATCACTAAGGAAATGTTAAATGAAATCGAGAACCAAACAAAGGAACTTAACGCGCAAGGTATGAGAACTATTGCGGTAGCAATTTGTAATGAGCAAAACAAATTAAGCGGTAATTTATCCATCGCTACCGAAAATGAGCTTACTTTAATTGGTTTTCTTGGATTACTTGATCCACCAAAAGATAGTGCAACTAACGCTATTAAAGCATTAAAAGATAGTGGCGTTGATGTTAAAATTATTACTGGTGATGATGCAGAAGTTGCAAAGAGTATTTGCAAAACTGTTGGTATTAACAATATTGAAAGTATTGATGGGAATGAAATTGCAAATATGTCTGATGAAGAATTAACAAATAAAGTTTTAAGTATAGGAATATTTGCGAAAGTATCACCAGAACAAAAAAAGCAAATTATAAAATGCATTCGTAAGAATAATAGAGTTGTTGGATATATGGGGGATGGGATTAATGATGTTGCTGCGATGAAAGAAGCAGATATTAGTATATCAGTTAACACTGCAACTGATATTGCTAAAGAAACATCAGATATCATTCTTCTCGAAGGTGATCTTAATGTTTTAGAAAATGGTGTATTAGAAGGAAGAAAAACGTATGTTAATATTATGAAGTATATTAAAATAACAATTTTTTCAATGTTTGGTAATATTATTTCATTACTAGTAGCTTCAATTTGATTTGGTTCATATGGAACACCGATATTACCAACACAATTATTAATATTAAACATAATTAGCGATTTAGCATTTTTCGTTATACCATGAGATGATATTGATCAAGAAACAATAAAAAAACCTCGGAGATGAGATATAAAATCAATTACTAAGTTTATGATTTATTTTGGGATACTATCAACGTTGTTTGACGTTTCTATTTTTTCAGTTCTTTTATACGCTGTTGATTGAGGAATAAAAGATGGTGAAATAACGTTAGCATTTCAAACGACATGATTCTTTTTAAGTATTTTAACTCAATTAACAACAATTATTGTTTTTCGTACAGAAAAAATTCCAATTATACAATCGCGTCCTTCAACAATTGTTGTATCAACTGTTTCTGCAATTTTTATTGCGGTATTATTGTTGTGCATAGTAGGTGTTCCATCTACTATTGAACAAATATTTAGTGGACAATATGCAGTAATTATTTTTTATGTGTTTGCTATTTTACTTGCTTACATTTTAGTTATGCAATTCGCTAAATATATTTACATTAAAATATTTAAATCTTGACTTTAATTTTGTAAGCATTTTTCTCAAAAAACGCATATTAATATATAGAAGGCACTTCTATGAAGAATATTAATAAATATACAATTCTTTTTTCTCTAAATAACAAGAATCTAGAAAAAGATATAATTGTATTAGAAAAGATGAACAAATCTGATAATCCAAACGATAAACCATCTAAACCTAAACAATCATCCTTACGTGAAATTGTAATTGAAGGATTCAAACTAGTAAATGAACGTATTGATAGAATAGAAGAAAGAATAGATAAGATCGAAATTAGAATCGATAGAATAGAAACTAGAATGGATAAAATAGAAGCCAAACTAGAAACAGTTATTAAACTTAACAATTTAAAATCGTAAAAATTACAAAAAACGCATATTAATATATAGAAGACACTTCTATGAAGAATATTAATAAATATACAATTCTTTCTTCTCGAAATAACAAGAATCTAGAAAAAGATATAATTGTATTAGAAAAGATGAACAAATCTGATAATTCAAATAATAAACCATTTAAACCTAAACAACCATCGTTGCGTGAGATTGTAATTGAAGGATTCAAACTAGTAAATGAACGTATTGATAGAATAGAAGAAAGAATAGATAAGATCGAAATTAGAATCGATAGAATAGAAACTAGAATAGATAAGATAGAAGCCAAACTAGAAGAACACTCACGTATATTAGCTAAGCATTCGCAAATATTAGAAGAACATTCAAAAATTTTTGAACGTAATAATCTTAATTAAATAAGTATTTTATCTTAAAGTACATATTAATATACAAAAAGATATCTCTATTATGAATATTAATATATATCTTAATTTAATATTCATCAAATAAATATTCTATTTCTATTTTTAAATCGTTATCAAGAATATCTTGAACATATTTATCGATACATAAAGTAATATTAATTCTTTCTTTATTGTAAATAATTTGTTTGTTAAACAATTCTATTAATTTACGTTTAACATCACTACTTAGAAAAAAATCTAATTGTTTTAATTTACGAATTAAATTGTATACTGCACAGTCAACAATAACTCTAAATGGTTCCATCAAATCACTTCCTAGAGCAGTATGATTACTAAATGATTTATGAAATATTCCTATTCTTGTATCATAACCATTTTTTACTATTGAACGACAAACAATTGAAAGAAGAATTGTATATCCATAATTTAAAAACGAATTAACATATTTATTGAATTCCGTATCTTCGTTTTTTCTGATAAATGATTTTCCGAATAAAATCGGAAAATATTTACTGGCTACACGTGCTTCGATATTAAATTCATCTCCATTGCTTACTTCGTTTGCAATATTTTCTCTTATTTCGTTATTATTTATTCCTAAATGATTAATCAATTCAATTTGTGAATTTATTTTTAAAATAATTATTTTATTTCATTTGTTATTTTTAAATTCGTTTGTTCATTCATATTGTTTTTGAATTTTTTTAAGTGAATTATAATGTCCCGAAATTGGTAATATAAACGCGTTTGGCAAATGTTTATCATCACATATAATTGTGAGAATATTTCTATTTGCTAATTCATTTACTAAACGCATTGATATAACAGATTGAATATTATTAATTAATACAATATCAATATCATTTATTGGTATTCGTGCTTTTTTATCATTTACTTTAATAATAATATTATCTAAAGAAAAACTAGCACTATATCCTTCTTCAATTTCTAAAATTTTATATCCCATTAAAAATAAACGTAATAAAATTATAAAAAATTTTGACCAAATTACTATTTACTAATGTAAATGTGTTTAATAAAATAAAAAAAGTCAAGAACTTGTCCTGACTTGTGTTTGGCATAAAGCCTAATTTCAGAATGTTACCATCCTAAAACAGAAAAGATGGTTAGCAACCATCTTTTTTTGTTTTAGTATGTACCAATATTATACCACTCTAAAAACCAAAATCAAAAATTCTAAATTACTATTTACTAATGTAAATGTGTTTCTTTATTTTTCTTTTTTAAATTCCATTTCCTACCAGAACTGTCTAAATTTATAATTTTAAAATGTTTGAAAAAATTAGACAAGCTAATTCAATCTTGTTTATGATACTTAATTAATGATTTATATTCAATTCCCTTGTTATTTGATTGAATACCATTTATTTCTAAAATATCATTTTGATTTACATTTTTTTTGAATTTCTCTATCATACCATCATATCCTTCTTTATTTTCATCTTTTAGTTTAAATTTTGTTCCTTTATGTAAACTTAATAAAAAAACTTTTTTTACTTCATCTTTTACTTTATCATATTGAAGATTACTTTTTTTATCAATAATTTCATAAGCACATAAAATATCATAAATTTTTTGGTAATTTAATTTTCAATAAGATTTTTTCTCTTTGTTATATTTACATTCACCAGTATTACAATTTAGTGGAATTGCAAGGTATTTATCACTATCATGTTTTTTATAAATCATAATTTTTTTTCATTCAAGACTATCAAAAATAGAAAATTTTTTATTTTGTTCAACAAATGGTTGTGCTGGGTTTATATATGCCTTTAATACATCCTTTTCTTTAAACGTTCGCAATTCTTTTATTAATATTCCCTTACTTCTTTTTTTACAAATATCTTCGTTTGATAGATCGAGATATTTTGGATTATCATCATTAAATTTTTTTTTCATATATTTTTTAAATGAATTTATTTTCTCATCTTTATATTCGTTTCATATACCTTTAAGTGTTTCATATAATTTTTTATCTTTTTCAAAAATAACTAATGATTCTTTTGATTCTTTTTCTTTTTCATTATCTTCATTTTTTCTAACATTATTTTTTCCGTTTCAAGTTTCATCTTTGGTTTTAAAAATATTTATTTTTGAATAAACTTTTATTTTATCTTCATTTATTTTTTAAGCCGAATAAAGTGTTTCATTGTGTAAAGTTAAATTTGTTTTTTTGATAACTGGTGTGTGGAAAATGAAGTTTTCATTATTATCAAAATAATTATTTTTTAGAATTTCTGTATTATTAAATTTTTCAAGAAGTATTTTTTCAATTTCTTCATCGTTATTTTTATCAGATTGTAAATTGTTTCTTACTATATATGTTTGTTTATTTTGTGGGATAAAATTAGCGTATGCAATTGCTAATGCATCAATTCCGTGATGTCGATATTGATTTCTTTGTTTTGAAAGTTTATTACCAAAACTATTATTTAAATTTTTATATTTTTCTTCACGATAATTATTCCATTCTTCTTCACTAGAATTATTAATTTTTTTAATTTCTTCAATAATTGAATTTAGTTTTTCTTCTTCCTTAATTATTCTATCTTTTAATCAAGTTTGATGTTTTTCTTGTGTTTTGAAATTTCATTTCTTATCTTTATCAATTATTGTATTATTTCTATTATCGACAAAAATTTTTCATTGTTCTTCGTTTTTTTTATTTATTTCTTCTAATCAACCTTTTAATTCATAAATATATTTTTCTTTATTTTGCTTATTGTTTTCTTTTTGTTCGGTTACTTTTTTTTTATCGTTCATAAAAGTATCAGGAACTTTCGATTTCTTATTTTCTTCATCTTCGCCATTATCACTATTACTATTTTTTCATGCTTTGAATATTTTGTTTACTACATAATTGGTGAATTTTCCTGATACAGTATTGATTTTTTTTTCATTTTCTTTACCTATTATTAGTGGTATTATTCCTTTGATAGTTGTGCAAATATATGAAGTATCTGATAAATTTCTACCAATAAAGTCTTTCTCTATTTCTTTACTATTAGTACATTCGTTTTGTAATCTTCTAATTTTTTCTCTAGGCATCTTTCCTAATGTATCTCAAAATTTGCACATTTCTTTATGTTTTGGACCTAAATATTCAGCAACTGTTTTGTTCTTCTTTTCTGTATTATTTTTTTTTTTTGTTAGAACTTTGTTGTTCATACTATCATCGAACGATCAAGAAAAAGCGTATATGTGATCGATATCGTATTTATTGTGATTGTTTATTACATCATCCAAATCTATCTCGGTACCATCATATGCGTCTTTATTATCTTGTTCCATTAAAAGTGACAATTTTATTTTTTGAATATTAGAAG
>JAITHU010000004.1 GCA_031279765.1 Mycoplasmataceae bacterium | reverse complement strand
GGAATACTACTAACTTGAGTTATCGCAATGGTGATCACTATTTCTATTGCCGTATCTCTTACTGAAATTATTTCCGCTAAAAAAAGAGGGGAAAATTCAGGTATTGCCGGATGAAGTGAAGAATTCGTTGGTAAACGCTTCGGAAGATTTATGCACACATTTATACCTATATGTTATTTTAGTTTTACATCAGTGGTTGTTGCTTTTTTTTTAAGCGAAGCAATCTTTAATGTTTTTTTAGCGATTATTCCTAGCTTTTCTGCGAATAATGTACATGTTGGATTTGTATGTATACTAGCAATTGTTCTGTATGCTTCAAATGTTATCTTATCGATATTTAAACACAAATTTTGTGTTAGTGTTGCTAAATGTTTAGCGTACATTAAATTTATTCCAATAATCACAATATTCTTAGTTGGTGTTATTTTTGCTATTGTTAACGGAAATATTGGTCTTTTTAATTCTTCTAATAATGGTGGAATTAATTTTAATGGTATGATTAGTTCGATAACACCAGCGCTATTCGCTTTTGATGGTTTTTTATTTGTTGCTGCAATAAGTTCATCGATTAAAAAACCAGAAAAAACAATTCCGAAATCATTACTAATTTCAATAATTATTATTGGTTCTTGTTATATCGCTATTACTTTTTCTTTATTATTAATAGGCGATGGAAATATGACAAATTTTTTTGAAAAAGTATGTGGTGATAATCAAGTATTAAAAAATGTAATTAGTTGTATTTTCGCATTTGTAATTGTTATTGCATTAGTTGCTACTGTCAACGGTTTTATAATGGGAGCAATTTTTGCTTTGCAATGTTCTAGAGAAGAAAATTTTTTAGCATTCGGAGCAAATTGCCATGTTGTTAACAATAACGAAGAATATAGTAAAAAAAAACATAATCTAATATACATGTTGTTTTTTCTTGTTTTTTGATCGCTGATTATTTTTGTCCCTTCTACAATTTTAAACACCGATCAAATTATTGATGGAACTAGTAATATAATTATTGAATTTGAATTTTTTATGATTACGATAGTAATAGTTGCTTCCGTAATCAATCGTTGAACAAAAAAAGTAAATGTTAAAAAATTTAAATATCAAATAGTAATAGGTATTTTGGCATCAATTTTTTGTTTTTCTTTCGCCACATTTTCCACTTTAAACGATTATATTATTGCTCCAATTATTTCTCCAAACGATATTTCTTCATGAGGTTTATTTTTTAGTCACGATAAACCAATTAATATTCTTTACCAATCAATAATTTTTTGAGCATTTGCGTTATTTTTCTTTTTCATTCCATTTATCAATGATTTATTAATAAAAATATCAAACAAGAATTACACAGAAAAACTTTTGTGACAGAAATAAAGATACATTGATAAAAACAAATGTTGTATCAAAAAAATAATTATGTTTGATTTAAATAATTTTTTATCAAAAAAGAAAAACAAAATAATGTTAGCACCAATGGCAGGTATAACAAATCAAGCATTTAGAAAAATTTGTAAAAAATTCGGTAGTAGTATTTTATTTTCAGAAATGGTTAATGATATCGCAATCAATAACCAAAATAAAAAAACATTGAACATGCTAAAATTTTCAAAACAAGAACGTCCGTTTGCTATACAAATTTTCGGAAATAATTCACAAACTATTTCAAATGCTGCAAAATATATAGAAGATAATTTTCATCCAGATTTAATTGATATTAATATGGGTTGCCCAATGCCAAAAATAACTAATCGTGGTTCTGGTGCCTCATTATTAAAAAATGTAAAAAAAATACAAGAGATAGTAGAAAGAACGGTTAGCATTTTGCGAAGTACACCAGTAAGTGTTAAAATACGTTCAGGATGAAATGAAAGTACAATTAACGTAGTAGAAGTGGCAAAGTGTATTGAAAAAGCTGGAGCAAAATTGATCACAATACACCCACGAACGTGTGAACAAAAATACACAGGTATTGCTAATTGAGAAATAATAAAAGAAGTAAAACAAAACGTAAAAATACCAGTAATAGGAAATGGTGATGTTTGTAATTGCGAAGATGCAAAAAAAATGATTTTAGAAACAGGTTGCGATGCTGTTATGATTGGTAGAAAAAGCATCGGTAATCCTTGAATTTTCAAAGAATGCAAACGATATTTATTAAAGAATAAAAAACCAAAAGAAATAAGCTTCGTAAAAAAAGTAAAGGTAATTAAGATGCATTTAAAATTACTAGAAAAAAATCAAGGAACAACAATTGTTGATATCAAACCGCACATTAGCTATTATTTTCGCTATTTAAAAAATAAAAATTTTTTAACAAACGAATTTTATAAATTAAATAATTACAATGACATTGTATTTTTTTTAAATAAAATTAAAAAAACGAAATACACTAAATGCAAATAGTTTTTTTATAATTTATTTCGAATTTTTTTTCAGTATTCAAACGAAAAATAAGTACAAAATAAAACAGATTAATCACAACATAAAAAAACGCTCCAAACATTACATCACTTAAATAACTAATACCAGCGTTTAATTCAGCAAATATTGTTAATATCAAGAAAGACATAATAATTATTAATGATATATAAAATTTTCTTGTTTTTAAAAAAAATACATTTGAAATAAGCGGCAAAACAACAAGGAATGAAATAATTGTTAGAATGTAAATGCTACAAAAAGAATTTTCATTAGCATTTATGTCGATTGAGGAATCTCATAATAATGAATATCATTCCTTAAATCTTGTTTTATCTCCGTCTACTTGAATAATACTCAAATAACTTTGGCGAGATACATTATTCTTACAGCAATAACAAAAAAATAGTGCTGTAGCAATAAATAAAATTGCATATAAAGATCATTTAAATAAACTAGTATTAATTTTATTTTTTAATCCGCTTGATAACAAAACAAGCGAAATAAAAAATGTTATTGTTATATCTGCGACAAACGCTTCAAACAAGTCAAGAAAATCAAAATTATAAACATTATTAAAACTTATATGTGCTTGTTCAATAACAAATTTTAAATAAACAACATATCACGTAGTTAATATGCAAACGGTATAAGAAAAAACATAATATAAGCGTTTATTTCTTCTTTTCAAAAAATGATGTGGTATTGATAAAATTAATGTAACACAAACAAATGTTGTAAGTATAGAAAAAAATAAAGATGGTATAAAAACAAAATATGTTCCAAAAGAAGCGATACAATTTGTATAATTATCTCCAGCAATTATTCTACTAAATTTTCAATCTGTAATAGAAGAAACAAGTAAAATAAAAAATAAAAATGATGCAAAACCAACAAGAAAAAAAATAAAAAATGTATTTTTTTTCTCTACATTAATCTTCCTTTTATACAAATTTATTTTCATTTATAAATTTTAATAAAATTAAATATTTTTAATTTTTTTTAACAAATTAACTACTGCAATTCCGCGGTGATTTATTTTTATACGTTCTTCATGTGAAAGAAGTGACATTGTTTTTTTATAGCCATTAGGAATAAAAATAGGATCGTATGTTAAACCATTATCTCCGTTTTTGTTGTAAACTGGTTCTAATGGAATTTTACCTTTGATTTCTCCTGATGCTGTAAAAGATTTTCCATTTGGTAAAACACAACCAACAACAGCAACAAACTTAGCATTACGCTTTGCTAAAGGAACACCTTGTAATTTTTTCATTACTTTCGCAACTATTTTTTCATCTGGTGCATTCTCTCCAGCATAACGCGCTGAATATACACCTGGTTCACCATTTAATGCGTCAATACAAATTCCACTATCATCAGCGATAGCGATGCATTTTGTATCTTTTACTAATTGTTTTGCTTTAATTAAACAATTATCCTTAAAAGTTTTTCCATCTTCAATAATTTCTTTTTTATAATTAATTTCTTTCAAATTCTTAAAATCATATTTCTTTGTTAACGGTTTTAACAATGTAACTAATTGTGCAAATTTATTTTGATTCCCAGTTGCGATAACAATAATTGGTTTACTTTTACTTATATTCATTTTTTTTGATTGATTTTTTTTAATTACAGGCATATTTTGTATTATCTATATGATTAATTATATAACAAACAATTATTCTTCAACATGATATTTTCTACGTTTATGTTTATCGTTTTCTTTTTCAGAAACAACTTCAACTTTTTGATGATCTATCGTTGAAGAAATATTTTCATTATCACTTTTTTGTTGTTCTGATGCTTCTTTAATATCTTTTTTATGTTTTTGTTGTTCATTTAAATGTTGATCAATTCCATTTAAAATATTAGAAAAAAATTTAGTTTTATAAATAAAAATAATCATAATCGCGATAATAAATGCTAAAACGGATCATGCATAGTATCAATTTAATGGGGTGTTGGTAATAGAATAATATATTGCATATCCTAAAGAAAATAAACCTAATACAGCAATAATAATTGCACATAAAATCAATGAAGGAACTCCTTGAGACAATGTTTTGTATCAAGGTTTTTCTTTTTTATTATTATTCGTTTTTTTTTCTTTCATAACAATTACTTGTTAATAATAGCAATGCCATCATCTATATCTATTATACTTGTTGAAAAAAATTTATTATTTTTTAACCATTCTGTAAATTTTTCAACTTTCTCAAGAATTTTTTTTTGATTTTTTGTACGATCGGAAATATTGGCAATTTTTTTTAGAAAAATATTATCAACAATCATCCTTCCATTAGGGGATAAAAATTTTAAATATTTTTCTACCAAATTTTCTTGGTGAGATTTCGGACCATCAATAAAAATTAGATCAAATAACTGCACCGGTTCAAATAAAAAAGCATCATCATTAATTAGATGTATTTTTTTAAAATTTTTTAAAAATTTTTTTGCCTTATTAAATGAATAAATGTTTTTTTCGATCGTTAATATATTTTTCACACATTGTTCCTGACATATCGTTGCCGAACTATATCCGTATGCTGTTCCAATTTCTAATATATTTTCATAATTATTTTTTGAAATTAAATCGCAAATATATTTAATTGTTTTTTCTCTAACGATAGGTATTTTGTCATCTAAAGAATTTTTTTTAATTTCTTCTATAATATTAAAATCACTAGTCATTCTACATTACTGCTAATTTTAATAAATTATAAACTCGCATATATAAAATGCACTTAATCTTAATGTTTAGATAAACATTTATAATAAAAACAAGCATCTATAGCTCAGATGGATAGAGCACAAGTTTCCTAAACTTGGTGTCAGGAGTTCGAATCTCTTTAGGTGCGCCAAAAATAATTTAATATCACATCAAAATGTAACTTTGCGTTTTATGTGATATTTTTTATAGAAAAGCAAATCTATTAGTACGACGTTTAATAAATTTACATATTTCAACAAAAGGTAAAATAGATATAGAAATAAGAAAAGCAATTATGAAACATTGCCAACTCATAAAATTTATTCCTAAAATTTTTTTGGTAGTATCGTTACCATAACCACTAATCAGTGTTAATACCACTACAACTGATATTGAAATTAGTACTGTAAGAAATAGCAAATAATTTTGTTCATTTTTCCGTGAAAAAATACTTTCGGTATTTGAACGTTGATTTAATACGTGAAATGTTTGCGAAATCGCAATAACAAAAAAAGCTAACGTCATACCGTTGTTTTCATCAAGTCCTGAAATTCAACCATTACCATGACCACCAATACCATTATTACCGGCACAAAATATAAAATCAGCTAATAAATATGCAATTAGCGAAATGATCGAAAAAAATAAACCTTGTATTAATATTCTTAAAAAAATTTCTTTGTTTATGATATTTTTATTTTTTATTGCTTTTGAAAACATAATATTTTTTTCCGCAGAATCAACACCCAACGCTAAACACGGAATGGTATCTGTTATTATATTAATAATAAGAAGTTGAATTGGATTTAACGCTTCATGAAAAGTATTAGGAAAAATTGCACTTAAAATAAAAACAAAAAAAACTAGTAAAACTTCAGCAATATTACCAGTTAATAAAAATTGAATAACTTTTTGAATATTCCTAAAAATTTTTCGTCCTTCATAAATAGCAAACTCTATTGTAGAAAAACTATCATCTAACAATATCATGTCGGCGGTATTTTTAGCAACATCTGTTCCTGTAATTCCCATAGCGATGCCGATATCAGCAGTTTTAAGCGCAGGGGCATCGTTTACACCATCCCCTGTCATAGAAACAATTTCATTATTTTTTTTGAATGCATTAACTATTCTTAATTTTGCTTCAGGAGAAATACGTGCGAAAACAGTAGTACTTTCAATAATATTTGCTAATTGTTCGTCTGACATAGCGTCTAATTCGTTTCCAACGATTATGTTATTTACTCCATCCTTATATATACCTAATTCTTTAGCGATTACTTGTGCTGTTAACTTGTGATCACCTGTTATCATAACAACTTTAATTCCAGCTGTATGACAAACATTTATGGCACTAATTACTTCTGATCTTGGAGGATCTATCATTCCTACTAACCCAATAAATGTTAATTCTTTTTCAAATGTTTCTATATTTTTAATTTCATTTGATTTATCTCATTTTTTTTCTGCAAAACCCAAACAACGAAGTGCTTGCTTGGACATCTGTTCTGTTGCATTTATTATTTTTTTACGATATTCTTCTGTAAGTTCAATTACTTTTCCATTGATCAAAACAGAATTGCAACAAGAAAGTAACTCTTCACATGCACCTTTAACAAAAATAGTTTCTTGTTCATCTTTTTTACATAAAACAGACATTCTTTTTCTAATTGAATCAAACGAACATTCTGAAAGACGAATAAATTCTTTTCGTTTATCATGGTAATTAATATCAAAAGAATTTGCTAACGTTAATAATGCACCTTCCGTTGGATCACCAATAACTTTCTCGAAATCGCTTAAATCAATTTCAGCATTGTTACATAAAATACCACAATTAATAATTTCTAAATATTTTTCTTTTCTTTCTTTTTTATCGGCAATAATTGCAAAATTCTCATTTAAAATATCATCTAGATTCAAAATATTAGTAACAGTCATTTTATTAAGTGTTAATGTGCCAGTTTTATCACTACATACAACGGTTGTGCTTCCCAATACCTCAACAACAGATAACTTATGTATAAGTGCATTTTTTTTTGCCATTTTTTGTACTCCAAACATCATAACAATTGTTGCAACTGCTGGTAATCCTTCTGGAATAGCAGCAACTGCTAGTGCAATTGATGTCATTAACGGTTCTAATCAATTTTGAGTTTTATTTCAACCACCATCTTTGCCGCTAATAAAAAAGCAACTAATAACAACGATTAATAAACATATAATCGCACCAATATATGTAAGAATTTTTCCAATTTTATTAAGATTTTTCTTTAATGGCGTAAGATTAGTTTCTTGTGAATTGATCATATTAGCAATTTTACCAACTTCAGTGTTCATACCTACAGCAATAACAACACCAACACCGCTACCATAAGTTACAATCGATGAACTAAAACACATATTTTTTTGATCACCAAGAGGAATGTTATCACCAAAAATTGTTTGTGTATGTTTTTTGACACTTTTCGATTCACCGGTTAATGATGCTTCTTGCAAAGATAAATTATTCGCTTCAATAAGTCTAATATCAGCAGGAACAATAACACCGTCTTCGATGTACACAATATCACCAACAACCAATTCACTAGACGGGATAACGATAGTTACACCGTCTCGTATTACACGAGAAGTTGGAGCACTAATTTTTTTTAATGCTTCCAAAGCACTATTAGTTTTAACTTGTTGAAAAACAGCAATAGCAACAGTCAAAAATACAATAAATAATATAACTATTCCTTCATATAATTCAGAATGTGTTATATTATCTTGATTGTTAAAATCAAGTATACCCATAATAAACGATAACAAAGCTGCTAGTAATAAAATAATAATCATCAAATCTTTTAACTCGTTTAAAATAATTACAAAAATATTTTGTTTTTTTTTTTGTTTTAATTCGTTAACACCAAATAATTTTCGTTGTTCTATTACTTGTTGTGTATTTAAACCATGTTCTGGTTTTACATTATGTTCTAGTAATATTTCATTAATTTCTATTTCGTAATTTCTATGCATGCACTAATATAAAAGTAAGCTTAAATAATTATAGTACTATTTGTTTTTTAAAAAAAACACATTTAATAAAAATACACGTATAATAAAAATATATATAAAGAAAGAAAAAATAAAAATGGCTATTAAAAATAACAAAAAAACTCCTAAAAAAAATAACACAAAGAAAGTGATCGTTTCTCCTAATAAAAAGAAAGTAGTTTCTTCATTAAATAAAAAGAGTAATACACCAATTGCTAAAAAAACGATCGTTACAACTTCTAAGAAAAAAATTGCAAAAAAAAGTAGTAATAATACTAACAATAAATTTGCAAAAGTTGCGGTATATAATCCTCCTTATCACGTTGTTAACGATCCTAAAGATACAGTTATTCACGCTATTAAATCCAAAAACGCTAAAATGAAAAAAACTCGTTTGTTCCTTGATGTTGATGGAACATTAGTTGCAATGCAATACAATCCACATTATTTAGCAAAAGAAGTTCAATGAGATTCAGTACACCGTACAGACTTTTGTCATTGATTGAATTCAATTCACGCTGTACTTGATAAAGAATGTGAAGTATATGTATTAACTAATTTTACGTATGATAATGAAAAAGCAAATAAATATCGTTGATTAAAAGATAATTTAAAATGCAAATATAAATTAATTTTAAATAGAGAAGGTATTACTAAATCATTATTCGTTAATGGAAAAAAAGATATTTTAGTTGATGATACGCTAAGAAATCTTGATGAATGATATAGAGCTGGCGGAACGATTTCAGCATATCAATACGTTACTTGCGAAAAAGGTCGTCGTTCTTTATTAAAAGAATTAATCGGATAATTTTTTATTTTAGAAAACTAATAAAACGAAGCAACATAGGGTTAAATCTTATGTTGTTTTTTAGTTAATTTTATTAAATTACTAACAAGCATAGTAATAGTCATTGGTCCAACTCCACCTGGAACTGGTGTTATCCAGCCAGATAAATCATCGAAACTATCATAGTCAACATCTCCACATAATTTTCCTTCGCTATCATAATTTATTCCAACATCAATTACACACGCACCTTTTTTTACAAATTTAGAATTAATGAATTTCGATTTTCCAATAGCTACAACTAAAATATCAGCTGTTTTTGTAATAGATATCAAATCTTCTGTTTTCGAATGGCAAACAGTAACGGTTGCGTTTTCTAATAAGAAAAGAGCAATTAATGGTTTACCAACAATATTACTTCTCCCGATAATAACAACATGTTTTCCGGAAATCGGTAAATTACTTTGCTTTATCAATTCTATAATTCCATCTGGAGTACATGGTTTTAAAATATCGCAATTGTTTTTTGAAGATCATAAATTCCCAATATTTTCTTTGTGAAAACAATCAACATCCTTTGATGGAGAAATAATAGACATAATCGTTTCTTCATTTATTTGTTTTGGCAAAGGTAGTTGAACCAAAATACCATTAATTTTTTTATTATCGTTTAATGAAATTATTTTTTCAATTATTTCTTTTTCAGAAACTTCTAAAGGAAATTTAATAATGTTTGCTTCACTACCAATTTTTTCTGCTGTTTTTTGTTTATTTTTTATATAAATACTACTAGCTTGATTGTTTCCCACTTGAATAATTGCTACTGTAGGAATGATATCATATTTGGTTTTTAAAATAGCAACTTCGTTCTTTAAATTTTCCAAAATATCGTCTGCTATTTTTCTTCCATTTATTTTTTGCATATAAAAAAAATAGGAAATAATTTCATATAACATAATTATAAAATAAAAGTTAACACATGGAAATCATTATAAAAGAAACAGAAAATAATATGTGAGGTGTATATCTAGAAAATAATGCAACACCAATTAAAGTTTTTGACGATTTTGAACAAGCAGATATGTTTAAAGAAAAATATGTTGTTGAAAATAATTTACCTGTAACAAGTATTGAAAACGATTTATTGTGCAATATAAAAATAACAATTCCACATTGTATAAAACTAGAAAAATTTTCAACAATTGAAATAGAAGAAAATACATTAACTTTGTTTGCAGCGAAACCAGGAAACGGAAAAACATTATTTATGTTTGATTTTGCTAGAGAATGCTTAAAAAAAAATTATAAGTGTATTTTCTTTTCGTTAGAAATGAGCAAAGAAGCAATTAAAAAACGTTATAAAGATAACGATTTAATCTTTAATTCAGATAACATAATTTTAAAAGATAGAAACGATATTACATTAACAAATATCGAAATGACAATTAAATACTATATTAAATCAAAAACAGCATTTTCAAAACCAGATTTTATTTTTATTGATTACATACAATATATTTCTACTGATGATTTCTCATTAAAAGAATTTGCTAGACAAATAAAAAGATTAGCAAAAAAATATAAAATAAGATTTATATGTGCTGCACAATTAAATGCTAATTTTGCAATTGAAAAAACTAACGATATTGTCGATGCGATGAGTGGTTCAAGAGAAATTTCAAAAACCGCCGAAATGATAATACTTTGTTATAAAGAAAAAAATATTTTTAATTTGGAAGTTGTAAAAAATAGAAATGGTGAAAATGGTCCAGATACACATTTGCATTTCACATTAAATAAAGATGGTATCTTAGAACCATATACTGATTTTGAAAAAGATAACAAAAGAATAACACGTGAAACAATAATCGCACATGAATTAGGACATAATTTTGTTCAGTATATAATTTGCAATAAAGTTTCACCAATTCACATAACAAATTGAGGAGGATATGTATTAGCAAAAAAATTAAATGCTGATGATGAATTAAAAGTTTTATATGGCGGAGTAATTGCTGAAGATATTTTTTTTCCAGAATATTCACCAAGTGGTCATAGTTCTGATATGCATAAAGTAGATCGTATAGTACACGGATTATATTTTAGAGAAAATTTATATATTCATCCTTCGTTTAATGATAATACTGATGAAAAGAAATTTGAAAATTTTAAAAAAAAATATTTAGCACCGATTGTGGAAAAGGTAAAAAACATTTTGTTAGATAATAAAAAAGGATTACAACGCATTTTTGATACACTAAATAAAAATTCTGAAAAAAATATTTTTACTTCAAGCGAATTATGAGATTTATTTTCACAAAATAATTGATTAACAAAATCTTTTGAATAATAAATAATAATTACATCTTATTTGCTTCTGGAATTTTTGGTAATCCCGGCATACGATAAATATTACCAGTTAATACAATAATGAATTTCGCACCATTGGCAATAAGTAAATCTTTAACATGAATTGTAAATGGTTTAGTAATCATTAAAATTTTTTCATCATCAGTTAGTGAAATTGGTGTTTTTGCCATACAAACATAATAATCAAATTTAGAAAATTCTTTAATTTTTTTAAATGCATCATCCGAATATTTAACGTCTGTTGCTCCATAACAACGTTTGCAAATTTTTTCAATTTTATCAACTAATTTATCTGATAATTTATACACTGGTTTTAATGAGGTTTCTTTTTTTGAAAGTTCTACAACTTTTTTTGCTAAATCATTTGCACCTTTTGCACCACCATTTTCATATGCAGTATTAAAAGAAAAAGGAATATTATTCTTACAAAAAAAATTTTGTAAATAATCCATTTCTTGTTTTGTATCATTAATAAATTGATTAATAGAAATTATATATGGAATGTTAAATGCGCTAATATTTTTTATATGACGACACAAATTATCCATCCCTTTTTTTAGTGCACTTATATTAATTACATCTAATTCATTTTTTTTTATTCCACCATGCATTTTAAGCGATCTAATAGAAACAACTAGAACAATAACGTTTGGTTTAATTTTTGCTACATCACAAACTATATCTAAAAATTTTTCCGCTCCAAGATCGCTAGCAAAACCCGCTTCAGTAACAACATAATCGGCAAGATTAAGTGCAGTATTTAAAGAAATAATACTGCTGCACCCGTGTGCAATATTTGCAAATGGACCGCCATGTACCAATACAGGATTTCCTTCCAATGTCTGAACAATATTTGGTCAAATAGCTTTACCATTTGTAAGAATCTTTATAATCGCACCAGTAATTCCCAAATCACTAACATATATCGGTTTGTTCTTTGAATCGAAAGCAACAATTATTTTATTTATTCTTTCTTGCAAATCATTCAAATTTTTTGCAAGACAAAAAATCGCCATTATTTCGCTAGCAACAGTAATATCAAAACCTGATTTATATTTTATATTTTTTTTTGCATTAATCGTTATTTCAACATCACGTAATGAACGATCGTTAATATCTAATACACGTTTTCAAATAATTTTTTTTATATCAACATTAAGAGAATTTCCTCAATATATATTGTTATCTAAACACGAAGATATCAAATTATTTGCCGAAGTGATAGCGTGTAAGTCACCAGTAAAATGAAAATTAATTTCATCTTTAGGAATAATTTGTGCCTTTCCTCCGCCGTTTGCTCCACCTTTAACACCAAAAACTGGTCCCATTGATGGTTCACGTAGTGAAGCAATACTATTAATACCAATAGCGTTGAGAGCATCGTTCAAACCAATTGATACTGTTGTTTTTCCTTCACCAGCTGGAGTGGGAGAAATAGCAGTAACTAGTACTATTTTTTGATTTTGTTGTTTCGTATCAAAACACGGACGTATTTTCGCAAAAATATTACCATATAAAAAAACATCTTCATCATTAATTTTATATTTTTTTATTACTTTTTTAATATCCAACATTTTTATTCATCGCCAAATAACTTTTGTGCCATTTCAAATATTTCACTATTATTATTTTTTTTGTTTTTTTTGATAAAATCCACGAGTGTTTCAATATTTGGTTCTGGAATTTTTTTTATTTTATTGTGTTGTTCTTTAAATTTTAAAACAAAATCATCCAATGTTTCTTTTGTAAAACCTACAATATACATTGGTTTTGAAAATTCATTTTCAATTTCTTTTAAAGAATCTAATTTGCAACTAAAAGAATTAAAAAGTTCCGCATCAATCATATTATCAAAAAGTAAAATAAAACCATTTTTTGAAGCAATGACAACTTTTTTTGCCAACAATATCTGATTGATAAAAAAACTAGCACTATTTTTTGATTTTATTTTTTCAATAATAGTTTCAATTGTTTTTTTATATTCCTCAGTTTGATTATTTCCTATTGCTAAAGATATTTCATCCAAATTAAAATTAATTTCTTCAACATTTAAATTTACTTTTTTAGTAGTAACATTATTTTCATTTTTTTTGATTTTATCATCATTATTATTTTTACTATTTTCATTAGAAAATACCATTTCCGAAATTTTAAATACTTCTGATATTTTCGGCAATTTATCGTTATTTGTTTCAGTACTTTTTTCATTTTTTTTTATAACTTCAGTTGTTCTATTTTGGTTGATATTTTTTTTAATTTCAACACATTCAAATAATTTAAATGATTGAAAAACACCAATTTCAAAATAAGCACGTGTATCATGACTAGTTTTTGTTTTAAAAGCAATATCTTGTCAAATATTAATTAACTCGATAGTTTGATCAACATTTGTTTCAAATTTATTTAATAAATTTTTATTAACTCTTTTTAATAATGTTTCATCATTCGTTTGTAAGAAAATAAGTTTATCTAGTAAGATAAAAATTAATTCGTTACATAAATTATAAAAATTGATACCCTTCTCAGAAAAATTATCTAATTCACACATAACACTAGCGATATCTTTTTCAATTATTAATTTTATTAAAAATATTTTTTTTTCATCATCTACAAGACCAAAACTTTCTTCAATATCAGCGATTGTTATGTTGTTGTTTGTTGCCAATGATAGCTGATCGAGAATACTTAGAGCATCACGAGCAGCTCCATCAGCTATTGTAATGATTTTTTTAACTCCATCTATTGAGATATTAATGTTTTCTTTTTTTGAAACTTCTTGCAACAAAATTGTTAAGTCATTATCGATAAGTTTATTAAAAAAAAATTGTTGACATCGCGAAGAAATAGTAGATGGTATTTTATATATTTCTGTTGTTGCAAAAATAAAAACAACGTGTGCCGGCGGTTCTTCGATTATTTTCAACAACGCATTCCACGATTGGTTTGTAAGCATATGCGCTTCATCGATGATATATATTTTTTTATTTAAATTCATTGGCAAGTAATGAACTTTTTCGATTAAATTTTTAACATCATCTATACCGTTATTAGAAGCAGCGTCAATTTCTAAAATATCTTGTGTTTTGCCTTCATTAATAATTTTACAATTATTACATTCGCCACACGCATCACCATTTTTATAATTTTCACAATTGATTGCTTTCGCAAATATTTTTGAAATAGAAGTTTTTCCAGTTCCTTTTGGACCAGCGAAAATATAAGCATGACTAATCTTTTGTAATTTTATTGAATTTTGCAATGTCTTAACAATACTGCATTGTCCGATGACATCTTTTAAAAATTTAGGACGATATTTACGATAAAGTGCCAAGTATGCCATATTAATATATTTATAACCTATTTATAGCTAGTATTTTTAAAATTAAAAATAAATCTTTTTATCTTAAAAATAATTTTTTTGCAATTTTTTTGGTGCCTTGTAAAAGGAATGGTCCAAAAATGCACATAGTAAAAACGATTAATAAAATTAAAGTAATAATTTGTGGCAATAAATAATCGTCAAAGAAATTATTAATATCCGTTCCATTAAGATACGTAATTAAAAATGAAAAAAAATTATAAAAACACTCAACGTATAAATAAATAGTGGAAATAAAAATAATTGTTACGGAAATAATTGCCGAAGTAATGAAAAGTCATTTTCTTTGTTTTGGTGTTTTGTAAACAATTCGCTTAGTTTTTTTATTAATTAAACACGAAAGAATCGCAAGTCCAATTGAAATAAAAGCAAACAACGCTGTTCAATTAGAAATAATATCACAAAGAGAATAAAGTCTAGAAGCGCCACTACCATATATATCATATATCCCATTAGGGATATAAAATAAACCAATAAGTGAAAAAATAGTAAATGATACGAAATATATTGTTAATGTATAAAATCCTGCAAAACCATTTTTTTTTCTTCAAAAAAATTTAAAAAACTTTTTGAATGGTGCATCGTTACGCGATAGCAAATCTTTACAAAAAGAAATTCCATATATTGCAATACCATTAATAACACCACATGCTGAAATACATATACATATAGAAACTATTCCTAAAGTAATTGATCAAGCTTTATTATCATAAAAATTAGCAAAACCAAAAATAGATCCAGTACCAGAAACTAAAAAAACAATTGATAATATTACATAAACCGCTGAAACAATTGATAATCCCAACGCTAATGCAAGCGGGTTTTTTTCTGGTTTTTTCGCTTCTTCCACTAAACCTGCTGCACTATAAAAACCATCAAATGCGAAAAAAATTGCCGGAATTGAAGCGATCACTCCAAAACCCATACATGTTCTAATAAATGTGCTTGGTGCATCATTTTCTTGAACATTTGTAATAGAAGAAACAGATGCACCAGCATTTGGAAAAGAAATTATTATACCAACGATAACTATAAAAACAACAGGAATGAATTTAATAAATAATGTTGCTGAGTTTTGAACATTACCATATTTCAAAGAAAAAGTTGGAATTATTGTAAATCAAAGCATAATAATAAACGCAACTAAAATAATAACTCATATTGGAAATTCTGAATTGCCGGTAAAAAAACCACTAGCATCTTGCAATGATTGTACTGCATAATATGGCATAAAAAAGAAGTTCGTTGATAAATATATAAGTACCATAAAATTTTTTAAACCTTTATAAAGTGCTTCACCATTAAACACACGTACCCAACCTACAAATCCTAACGTCTCGTATTTTTTTGAACCACAATATAAATCATTTAACGTATAAGCCATTGCAAGTATACCAACAATCGCAATTACTCAAGAAAAAATAGAGAGATATAAATCACCTTCGTTATTATTTAAAATGCTACTATTTTTATAAAAAATTCCTGCACCGATACAAGTACCAACAGTAATAAGCATTATTGAAATAAAACTTAATTTATGTTTTGCTGATTTTGTAGAAACATCAACTTTTTTTGAATTATTAGTGATTTTTTTTGAAGTAGACATAATTAATGTATTAATTATTGTATTATTATAACATAAACACATGCCATATAATTTAGACATTAGAAAAAATAAATGAGTAAAAATAAAAAAGCAGTAAATGTTAGCGATATAAAAGATGATAATGCTATCGTTGCACAACAAAAAAATGATATAAAAATATCTGAAAATTTAGAAGAAAGAAACGCAATCATCGAAAAAATTAAAAACATCAAAGATGATAAAAGAGTTATTTTAAAAATAACTACCGATGATTTAAAATTAAAAAAAATAAAGAAGAAAAAAGAAAAAAAACAAAAAATTGTCAATCCCAATTGATCAATTTCGGAATTATGAATGAAAATTTTTATTGGTTTTTTTATTTCTATATTGATGATTTCGTTATTGGTTGCAATTATAATTGCTGTTGTGTGAACGCTTTCTAATCCAATTCCTAGTCCTTATTACGTAATAACAATGTACGAAATTATTTAAATTTTAAATTTAATGAATCGGAAATTTTTTTGTTAAAAATTTTTCCATCTTTTGTTTGCAAACTTTTTTTTATTTCTTTATCTATATAATTAGCGAAATCGCCCTTGCTTTTAATAATATGTTCAGTAACAACGGAACTAAAAAACTGACTCATTGTAATTGGATATAAAGAAGCGATATTTTCTATAGCAATATGAATTACATCATCAACAATTACATATGGTTTTTTTAGCGTTGTTGGTTTTTTTAACGATTCTGTTCCTAATCCTTGGTCTACACTAACATCAACAACTATTGAACCTTTTGGCATAGTTGAAATCATTTTTTTAGTAATACGACAATTACTTTTTGAACCAACAATTTTGTTAGTAATTATTAAAACTTCAGTATAAGGAAGAATTCGTTCAATATTTTGAAAACTTGCTTTTACAATATTAACAACATTGTTGTCATATAAAGCAACAAGTGTGTTTAATTCTTTATTTTTTTTTACTTTTTCTCAAACTTCTTCGTCTTCTTCTAAAAAAGTAACTTTTCCTCCAAAGGATAAAATTACTTTTGCAGCAGCAATTCCAGCTTCACCACAATTCATAATAGTGTAATGAGCGTGCGTTTTGCAATAAGGTATTGGTGAAAAAGTTTTCCCAATTGCAAAAGGAATAACTTTTCCCAAATAGTATGAAGAAACTAACGCTGCAAAGCGACCTTTTAATTGTTCATTACATTGATAAAAATTATAGTTATGGTTATCGGTATCTATTTCTTCTAACGCAATACTCGTAATGTTATTTCTTAATATCAAGTTAAGATTCTTTGGATTATTAGAAAGATTCAAATTAGAAATTAAAATTTTTCCTTGTAATAATTTTGCTTCTTTTTTTGAAAGTTCACCAATTTTAACAACAACATCAATATCTTTTGCAATATTATTCAAATTATCAAATATTGTCGCACTAGCATTTTTATATTCTTCATCAGAAATGAAATTCTTAATACCATAATTTTTTTGAACAAAAATAGTATTTTTATTTCGAATAATTTCTCTAACATCATCCGGCAATAATGCTACTCTATTTTCGTTTTTATTTTCTTTTAATAATAAAATATTCATTCCTACGCAAACTTAACAATTAATGTTGAAATGATAACTCCTAAAATAATTCCCATCAATATTACTTCAAAAATCAATGTTGAAAAAAATCAATCACCATTACTTTTTGGTTTAATAATTTTAAATTCAATATTAGAAGGAATAACAGAAAACGTAATGTTGTTAACTTTTTTTTCTACTTTTTCTTGATCAATAATTTTTGTAACTCTATTTGTTCCTGCCATATTATTTTTTTATTTCAAGACGTTTAATATTTTTGTAATATCCACAACTTTTACACACACGATGAGAATTAACTGTTTTTCCACATTTTGGACAAGTAGAAACATTTGGAACATCTAATGCTAGATGAGAACGACGCATTCCTTTTCTTGATTTTGTGGTTCGTCTTTGACCTACTAATGACATACTATTAATATTATATATTAACTAAACATAATATTATTAAAATGAAAATATAAATGTATTTATTTTTCTTAATTTACTTATCAGCAAACGTATTATCTTTATTTTTTTTTATATACCATTTAAATTTTTTCTCTTCTGGGAAATTTTTCTCGCATCATTCAATCAATTCGTGCATTTCTTTTTTTGGCATTTTTTTTCAATCAATCTTAGAATCGCTAATGTATTCTTTTTTATTACACGAAATTAACGCTTGTTTAATTATTGTAGAATTAACAGAACCATACATATATTTTCTTTTTATTTTTTTTGTAGAATAAATACCAATTAAAAAGAAAACAACCACATAAATAAGTGTTATTCCTAACATTTCTAATAAATATAAAAAACTATTAACTAAATCAAAGTTAGCACCGATACCAAAAATAATCGCTCCCTGTGCGTGAATTAAATATGTAAACGGCATAATATAAGATAAAATATTAAAAAATTGCATTTGCATAAAAGCAGGAAACGTTCCTCATCCGCATGCAATATTTAAAACTAAAAAAATTATTAAAACAATAGATAGTACATCTTCATCTAAAATAAGTTGTCTTAGAGCGCAAACAATAACACAAAACATTCAACCAGCATATAAAATCAACGCATATTGTAATAAGAATGTTGGACCAATAAGAAAAAATCCAATACAACCTAAAGATAACATTAATACCGTTGATTGAATAGTAGAAACAAATAGCATTGGCAAAAGTTTTGAAATATAAACCTTAAAGGAAGATTTTTTTAATAATTTTTTTTTGTTTCTATCACGATCGTAAAGTTTTAACATTGCAAACGTTCCAACTCACATACTAACACACATAAATAACTGTCCTATACCAACACCATATGTAGCAAACTCACCATTTGGTATATATTCATTAATATACTTATCTAAATCTGGAAGTGGTAAGGCATCGGAAAAAATTGAAGTAATAATTGTGCTAGTAACTAATGTGCTAGATTCGTGTAATATTTCACCACATAAATAATTTTTTTGGTAAGTTATAAATTCATTTACACTAGTATCATTTAAATATTTACTATAAAAATCAACATTAAATTTAACTTTTATCGCATTTAGACAATTAATAAACGATTCAGTGAATGAAGTAGGTATATCAATGTGCATCATATATTTGCTATCTTTTACTTCTCATTTGTTATCGTTATATGAAACAATTTTACTTGCTTCATTATTGTCAGTAATCATATCGATTTTTATTTTTCCAACACCATTAATATCTAAAAAATAATTGCTGTCTTCGTATTTAAATGGAGAATTAATAGGGTTATTTTTTCATATATCTAATAAATAGTCTTCAAATAGCGAAAAACCTACATTTATTGTTGCGCTATCCGTTAAAATGCCCGGTATTGTAAGAACTCCATCATCATTTCATTCATCATATTGTGGCAACGAAAATAAAAATTTACCAGGATTATTTACACATCAAGTAGTTGGATCGTTATATCATTCATTAGGTAATTCTTGTACATCATTAAGCGATAATTCATTTGAAGCATAGTATTTTGGTATCATATAATTTGGTAACAATGAACTAGGATTATCATCACTACAAACAATTGCTTTTTTATCTAAGCTTATTGTAGCAAGCGGAATTTTATCAATGTTAACAAATGGATTTCAAAACGCTAAAATACATGTAAAAGCATAAATAAAAGGAACAAAAGTAATTCCAATTATTTTCATAATTTTTTTTTTCGAAGAAAAACAAGATGTTATTATATCTTCTTTAACAATATCACTAATTTTTTCTTTTTTTGTATTGTACATATTGTTTTTTTACTATAATTATAAGAGATATAAAAACAAAGAAATGCTTAAAAAAAAAGAAAAAATTGTAAAACAAACATCTTTTGTAAAATTTGATACAGAAACAAAAAAATATAATTCTAAATTTGTTAGATTCGTTTCGTTATATCGTTACACAAATTTTTACCAAAAATGTTTGGTTGTTGTTTCTATTGGAATTTTAACAGGTTTTTTAACACTTATTTTAGCAGAAGAAAGTGGTATATATTATGGTGGAACTGGTGCTTTTTGCCAAGGTATTGCTAGATTTACATATGTAATTTTAATGAAAAATATGCCAGAAAACGAAAATATAAATATAATAGTTTTTCAATTGCTCTATTGAGGCTTATATCTATTTTTAAATATTTTTTTAACGATATTCGCGTATAAAAAAATTGGTAAAAAATTCGCAATTCTATCAGTTATCTATTTAACATCAACGCAACTATCTGGTTTTATTTTTGGAACAATTTTTGATTTTTTAAAAATTGATGGACTTCTACTTTTCGGCGATACTTCTACTGTTGATACAAATTTAAACGAATATGGTGTTAAATGTATTTTCTTTTACACCACTTGATTTCCAACATTAAATTCTAATGGAAATTTCGATTGAACTAATTTACAAAATGCTAGCAACACAAGCGAAACAGTAAAAAGTATAATTTCTTCCGAAAATTTAACGAAAAGTATGTTATTGTTTATATACTCATCAACATACGCTATTATTACTTCAATTTCTTACGCTATTGTATTCATACTTGGTGGTTCAACTGCTGGTAGCGATTATATAACTGTTTATTTATCAGAGAAAAAAAATAAAAGTATAGGTGCAATGTTTATGATTTTAAATTTATCTTTTTTATTAATGGGAGTCAGTATTGGAACTTTCGCTTCTGCATCATATATTAGATATGAATATTTAAATTGAACAACTTTTTTTACACCAAATTTATTATCATCAGCGTTATGAGTTTTAATCAATGGTGTTTTAATTGATAAATTATTTCCTCGTTCAAAATTCATCAGCATTAAAGCGTGAACAAATAAAGCGTACGAAATTTCTGAGTATATGCGTTCATTTAATTTTCCTGGTAGTATTAGCATCGGTTCAAGAGCACATACTAATAAAATTGTAGAAACAACTATTAATATATTATGTCCTTGCATTGAATTGCCAAAAGTAATATTAGCAATTAGAAAATTTGATGAACAATGCGCTATTTCTTCTTATATTTGTGCTATTGATGGTGAAATCAACATTGAACGTTCGTTTGTTTAAAATTAATTTCTATTTTTTAAAAACGTAATAATTTTGTGCAATATTATTTTCATTAATAACAATTGGAGTTAAATTATTTAAAGAAAATAAATAAGGAAAACCATTTAAACTATTTTTGATTGTGTAATTAGA
>JAITHU010000018.1 GCA_031279765.1 Mycoplasmataceae bacterium | reverse complement strand
GACGAGAACGTCCAGAGTGTTTTTGCGGACGAGGTTTTTTTCCTCCCCCACGAACTTCTGCTTTTGTTAAAGTAGAATGTGTTCCTTGTCTATCAGTTGCATATTCAGCCATAACTTGATCAAACACTGACTGTGTAGCTTTTTTATGGATCAATAAAATATCGCCAGCTTCAATTGGTTGTGTTAAATTTCCGTTTATATCAAAAACATCAATTTTCATTATTTTTTATTCTCCTTTTTTTCGCTTTTTTCTTGCTCTTTATGCAATGCTTCCTTATCCTCAAGTTTTTCGTTATTAACAAATATTTTTTGTTGAATTTCTTTAGTAATAATTTCGTATATTTTTTTCTTACCAGGTTTTTTAACTGATTCGCTTATTTTAACTACCGAACCAACTGGTCCAGGAATAGCTCCCGTAACAATAATTAAATTATTGTTTTTATCAACATCAACAATAACTAAATTTTGTGTAGTGATAGTTTCATGACCATAATGACCAGCCATTTTTTTACCTTTTGTAACTCTTTGTGCTTCACTTCCTCCACGTCCGAAAGCAATAGAACCTTGGTATCTATGTGGATATCCAGCTCCATGAGATAATGGACCTATTTTTTTGTTTCATCTAAAAATAGCTCCAGTAAAACCATGACCTTTAGTAGTTCCTTGAATATCAACATATTCACCTTTTTCAAAAATATTAACGTTAATTTCATCACCAACATTGTAACCATTTAGATTTTTTAAAGTACGTATATGTTGGCGTGGTGTAACGTTAATTTTTTTGAAAATTCCTAACTCAGCTTTGTTAAAAGATTTTTCTTGTTTCGATAAATAACCAACCTTAGCACCGCTAGAATTGTGTTTTTCTATTGTTTTCAATTCTAAAACAACATTAGGTTCGCAATGTATAACACTTACCGGAATTAATTTTCCACTTGTTTCGAATAAAGATGTCATACCAATTTTTGTTCCTAATATACTGCGCATAATTAACTTATTAATTGTAATTTAATAGAAACTCCTGAAGGTAATATAACTCTTTTCAAACTTTCTAACGCTTGTGTTGTTGTCTTTGTTAAAACAATTAATCGCTTATGTGTTTTTCTTTCAAACTGTTCAACAATAGCTTTTTCTGCGTTAGGAGCACGGAGAATAGTGAATAATTCTTTATGTGTTGGTAATGGTACTGGTCCTTTTATTCCACAATCGTTATTTCTAGCTATTTCGATAATCTTTCTAACAGATTTATCTAACAAGCTATGATCGTACGAAAAAAGTTTAATTTTCAAATTTGTTTCCATGATGCAAAAAACATTAATATATATGTACTATAATAATGATAATACAAAAAAGTGATTTTTCTACAAAAAAACGGTATTTTTTTCGCTTAAATAGTATATTACTATATATAATTAACATAAATATGTCTGATAAAAAAAATAAAGATCTAGAATTAAATATTGCAGAAGAACAAAATAACCAAGAAAATATTAATAAAAAAAATCTTCAAGATGTAAAAAAAGCAATTGAAGATCGTGTTAATGATTGATTTGAAAAAAATAAAGAAAAAAAAGCAATTAGAAAATTAGTTTCTATTTCTAGATTAATTGATGCTGGAGCACATATTAGTTTGCCAATTAGAAAAAAAAATCCAAAAATGGAACCGTTTTTGTATCCAACAACTAACAATAAAATAAATTATTTTGATATGTTAAAAACTACTGTATTTTTGAGTAGAGCATATTTATTTATTATGGAAGTGCTTCAAAAAAAACCTAATAGTCGCATTATGTTAGTTGGTACAACAAGCGGAAAAATAATTTCCGATCATGTAAAAGCTGAAGCTGAACGAGTAAATGCTTATTATATCAATCAACGTTGATTAGGTGGAATATTGACTAATTTTAAAACTGTTTCCAAATCTATCAAAAAATTAGTTGATCTTAAAAAATTACAAGCATCAGAAGAGTTTTCTATCCGTAGTAAAAATGAACAATTAATGATTGGAAAACAAATAGCAAAAATGGAACGTTTTATTGGTGGAATAAGCACGATGCGCGAAATGCCTTCTATAATAATTGTTTCTGATTTAGTTCAAGAAAAAAATGCAGTTATGGAAGCGAGAAAAATGAATATCCCTGTTATTGCAATTGCTAATTCAAACGCAAATCCAAATGATGCTGATTTCATTATTCCCGCAAACTCACATTCTGTACGTGCTATTTATTTAATAATATCAGTTCTATGTGATGCTATCGCTGAATTAAATGGTAAAGAAACAATGGTTGTTGGAAAAAATGATAACGAAATATTTTTACCACAAGATACAAAAAAAGTTCAAAGTCAAAATATTATTAATCATAAAAAATTCGGAAGATTTGCAAATAATAAAGATAGTACTAGTGAAGAAAAAACAATTTAATATTTGTTTTTAACACAGACATATGAAAATAAATTGAGAACGAATAAACATATTTGCACCTTATAAAAAAATTCTTAGGGATGCAAAAAATATCGCGAAAGCTACCGATTCTTTAAAATATAAATTCCGCAAAATGGGTAATGATGAACTTAGCGGTATGACAGATATATTTTTACAACGTATCGCTAATGGTGAATCATTAGATACTATGATGCCAGAAGTTTTTGCAACCGCTAGAGAAACAATTTATCGGGTTCACAAATTATTTGCTTATAAAACACAATTAATTGGTGCAGCGGTTGTTCACTATGGTGATTTTGCGGAATTGTATACTGGAGAAGGTAAAACACTAGTTTGTGTAATAACAGCATATTTGAATTCACTTTTAAAAAAAGGTGTGCATATTGTAACAGTAAACGAATACTTAGCACAACGTGATGCAAAATTTTGTGCCGAATGTTTAAATCCACTAAAAATTACTGTTGGGTATAACATTTCTTCTTTAAACGTAGAACAAAAGAGAAAAATGTTTGCTTGCGATATTACTTATACAACAAATTCCGAATTAGGTTTTGATTATTTACGTGACAATATGGTTAAACGCTACGAAGATAAAGTTATTCGTGAATTAAATTTTGCTATTATCGATGAAGGAGATTCAATTTTAATTGATGAAGCTCGAACACCATTAATTATTTCTGGACAACCAAAACAAGATATTGCTAATTATATAGAAGCGGATAAATTCGTAAAAACACTTGTTGAAAGTGATTATAAGATTGATCCAGAATCAAATTCCGCTGCCTTAACAGAAGATGGTATTAGTAAAGCGCAAAAACATTTTAAAATTAAAAATATTTTTGATATTGAATATTCTGATTTATTTCATAAAATTAAAAATTCACTTGTTGCTAATTTTGTTTTTATGAATGAAGTAGAATATATTATCCGTGATGAAAAAATTGTATTAATCGATCATTTCACTGGACGTATTTTAGAAGGAAGAAGTTATAACGCTGGTTTGCAACAAGCTATTCAAGCGAAAGAATACGTAAAAATAGAACCAGAAAATGTAATAGTTGCTACGATTACTTACCAATCGTTCTTTCGATTGTACAAAAAACTTGCTGGTTTATCTGGAACTGCATTTACAGAATCTGAAGAATTCTTAAAAATCTACAATATGGTAGTAGTAAAAATCCCAACATATAAACCAGTTATTAGAAAAGATTTAATGGATTATGTTTTTAACAATAAAACAAGTAAATGACATCACATTGTTGCTGAAATCGAAAAAATAAACGCAACAACAAAACAACCAATTCTTGTTGGAACATCTTCGGTTGAAGATTCCGAAACTCTTGCATTAATGTTAAAAAATAAGGGAATAAATTTTGAGTTGTTAAATGCAAAAAATCATATGCGTGAAGCGGAAATAATTTTATCAGCTGGTCAAAGGGGATCGATAACTATTGCTACAAATATGGCAGGACGTGGTACTGATATTAAACTTGGTGAAGGAGTTGCTGAATTAGGTGGTTTGTATGTTATTGGTACAGATAAACACGAAACACGAAGAATAGATAATCAGTTGCGAGGACGTTCTGGACGTCAAGGAGATCCTGGCGTTACAAGATTTTTTATTTCTATGCAAGATACATTATTTAAAAGATTTGCTACAGATAAATTAGAAAAATCAAGTAATGTAATTGATAAAAATTATTATGACTCTTGGTTTTTCAATCGT
>JAITHU010000045.1 GCA_031279765.1 Mycoplasmataceae bacterium | reverse complement strand
CAACCATCGTTACGTGAGGTTGTTTATTCGTTACGTGAGGTTGTGTATTCATTAGCACAAAAAGTAGATGAAGGATTTAAACAAGTAAATGAACGTATTGATAAGATAGAAACTAGAATAGATAAGATAGAAGAAAAATTAAAAGAACATTCAAAAATTTTTGAACGTAATAATCTTCATTAATCGAAAATTATTTTTTTCCATAAAACAAAACTCCATACCTTATAAGATTATTAGATGATTATAATTAACACAAATTAAATATTTTATGCAATTATTAGTAACTCCTGTTAATTATAAAAATGCTATTGATTTAATTTCGTTAAATACACCGATAATCGCAATTGGAACAAAAAAATTTTGCGAAAGAACAAATTGTTATTTTAGTATTAAAGAAATTAAAAAAATAATTAGCATTAAAAAAAATACAAAAATATACATTTTGATTAATCGTATTTTTTTTGAAAAACAAATTTCAAATTTAGAAAAATATTTACTTGATATAGTTTCTTTAAATAAAATAGATGGAATAATATTTTCTGATTATTCAGTTCCACAAATTTTATTTGAACATAAAATAAAGATTAATTTATGTTACAATCCAGAAACATTAGTAACAAATTACTGTCAATTTAATTTTTTTAAAAAAAATAACATTAATAACGTATTTTTATCTCGTGAATTAAATAAGAAACAAGTTTTTGATATTTGTAGTAAAAAACAAAAAATGAAAATTTTTATTCAAGCTTCTGGTTATGCTTTTATGATGCAATCTCGTTGACAACTATTAACTAATTTTAAAAAAAATAAAGAAATTAAAGAAAAATTGACTTCTAAAAAACTTTATTTAAAAGAAGAAAAAAGAAAACAACCATTTATTATTTATGAAGATGAAAATGGAACGAGTGTATTAACTGGTTATAACTTATGCTTGATCGACAAACTTAATGAATTATTTAACAAAGTAGATGTAATTATAGTTGATTCATTTTTGCACGATGAAAAATGAACAATCAATGTTGCTAAAATTTTTCTTAAAGCGATAGAATTATTAAAAAAAGATACATATTCTTCTAAATGTGCAAAAGATTTTTTTAATAAGATTAATCTAATATCTGATGAATATATTTCTCATGGTTTTTTTGAAGGAAAGAAAGAAGACTTGATATATTTAGAAAATAACCAAGATGAAAAATAAAATAGAATTATTAGCACCTGCTGGTGATATTGAAAGAGGAAAAATAGCGATTAATTTTGGTGCGGATGCTATATATCTCGGTGCACAATTATTTTCACTTAGAAGTAGAGCGAGTAATTTTACTTATAAAAATTTGCACGAAATATGCAAACTTGTTCATAAACAAAAAAAACGTATATATTTAGTGACAAATATTTTTTGTCACAATAACGATACAAACGAATTCGAAAATTTTATCAAAAAAATAAAAAATTTCGGAATTGATGCATATATATGCAGTGATCCATTTATCATTGAATTAATAAAGAAAAATATTACTAACGCTGAAATACACATTTCTACACAACAAACAATTTCTAATTCAAAAGCAGCTTTATTTTTTAAACGAAATGGTGCTTCAAGAATTGTTTTTTCTCGCGAAACTACTTTTTCAGAATTAAAAGAAACAATCGCAAATGTTAAAAATAAAATAGAATTAGAAATTTTTATTCATGGTGCTGTATGCATCGCTTTTTCCGGAAGATGTATGTTAAGTAATAATTTTTGCTATCGTGACGCAAATACTGGTGGTTGCGCTCAATCATGTCGCTGACCATTAAATCTTCTAAACGAAAAACAAGAGCTAATTGCGAAAAATTTTACTATGTCAGCAAAAGACATGTGCCAAATGAAAAACATTTATAAAATTATTGACTCAGGTATTACATCTTTAAAAATAGAAGGAAGAATGAAATCGGAATATTACATCGCAACAGTTGTAAATGCATATCGAAGAGCAATCGATTCATATTACAAAAAAAAGAAACTAAATAAAGAATATGTTACCGAAATTTTAAAAGCAGCGAATAGAGAAGTATCAACAGCTTGATTCGATGGAAAACCAGGTCAAGATAAAATGTTATATCATGATGAACAAAAAAAAGTTGCTCAAAATTATGCTTTAATAATTACAAAAAAAATATCAAAAAACAAATATGAAGCAATTACAAAAAACTATATTTCTAAAAAAATGTCATTTGAAGTTATAAGTACTAAACTTACAAAAATTAGAAAAATAAAAATCGTTAAAATTTCAACAGAAAGTAACGACAATGCTGAAATAGTTAACACACCAATGTCGAAAATAACAATAGAATTAAATGAAAATTTAAATTTATGCAAAAACGATATTTTTAGAATTATTTAAAATAATTTTATACATATCAATTTAATGTTAAAATATCATTCCATGTTTTTGCAAAAAAATCATTTTCAGCTGTTGAATATATTTCATCATATTCAATAATTTGATTGTATCCGTTTTCTTGTGGAGTAATAACATCGGTAAGCGGAAAATAAATATTAACTCCATGAGCGTGTTCATATAAATTATTTGACACCTTTAAATAGACATTTATTTCATTTAACACATCAATTACTTTTCTTGCTTGTGAATCATTAGGCAAATGTTCTAGTCAATTATATAAATCAATAGTATTGTTATCAAATTTTTCTGAATCACGTGCGGTTTGTTTCCACAAATCAATATTAGAATCACTACTTCCTAAAAAGAAATTTTCTAGTTCTTCGTTTAATTTTCCAATTTTTTTTGTTTCAATTGAACTAGTTACATATCTTAAATTCGCTTGTGATTGAAAATTAGCATATCGATCAACTATATATTTACCAATAATTTCACTTTTTGTAGTTGAAAATTTACTAATATATTCAAAAATACTCGCATAATCAAAACCAGTTGTTAATGGTAATTCTTTTTTAAAAAACCCTTTTTCTTCATTAGCAATAATGTTTTTTGTATATGGCGAAATAGCACAAATGTTTTCAACGTTAGCCATAAGGCAATTATCAAAATTAATAAGTTCTAATTTTTGTTGATTTAAACTGTTTTCATACACTTCTTTTAATACATTTTTTATTTGAAGTGGAGATAAAATATTACTACTATTTTCATCCAATTCACATCCTTGTCACGCGAATCCATGATCAAAGAAAAATAAAGCGTATTTATCCGAATGATATTTATTTATACTTCAATTTAAAAAATTTTTTAAAGAATTCGGATTACTAATATCATTGTTTTCTAACGTTTCGCATAATAATAATTCATGATTCTTAATCTCATAATATTGTAAATTTTGATTTGAAATTCCATATTTTTTTCATGTTGTTGATCCACCAGTTTCCATCAATATCCTAGTATTTTCTCCAAAATTACTAGAAAGCATTTTTTCAACTTGATTAGTTGCTCAACCGCCATTTTCACTATTTGATTCCAAATCACTGCCACATAAATAAACCATAATAGTTCATGTATCTTGTTTGGAACAACTTGAAAGATAAAATGGTGCAAACAAATTCGTGCTAATTAGAATACTAAAAAAAATATTTTTTTTCATATATATTAGTTATAAGTTTTTTTATGTTTATAAAAATATCAAACATTTTTAATGTTTTGTTTTATAATACTTATACATTTATATATTTGTAAGTGTAACTTTGTTTATTCCGATAGACATTTTCCCAAAAAGGACATTTAATTATTAATTATGGCGTTATATGAAATTATGTTTATACTTAGTGGTTCGTTATCAGAAAACGAAACTAGTAAGTTGTGTAAAACACTTGTCGCACCTTTTTCAAAAGAAAAAAACTTTAAACTACAAGAATTAGGTCTTAAACAATTAGCGTATCCAATTAAAAAAAATACAAACGGTTGATATTATTTAATTAATTGCGAAACTAATAATAATGACTTATTAAAAAATTTTAGTTCCGCAATTAACTTAGATAATAACGCTTTAAGATATTTAATTGTTAATTTAGAAAAAGATTATGGATACAACGCTACATTAAATCCTAAAAAAGTTGAAAAAGCAAAAAAGAAATTCGCTATTTATCAAGAAAAACGTGCAGAATTCGAAGAAAGAAAAAATACGTTTAAAAAAAATAAAGAAGAAAATAATGAAATGAGTTCAATTGTTGATACAGTTATGTCACATAGTGATGATAAAAACGAAACAAGTGAATCTACTAAGAAAATAGTTGCTTCTAAACTAAAAAAAGAAACTAAAGAAACTGTTAAAAAAGTAGTTAAAAAGGAGAAAAAATAAAATGAATAAAGTATCAATGATCGGACGTTTAACTGATAACCCACAACAATTTGTTACAAATAATAATGTGCAACAAGCAAAAATAACTATTGCTACCACTGATAATAAAAATCGTAACGAAAGTTATTTTTTTCCTTGCGTTGCTTGGCAAACAACAGCAAATTATATAAATACATATTTAAAAAAAGGTGACTTGGTTTTTATTGATGGTCACTTAACTAGAAGGAGTTTTCTTAATAAAGAAGGAAAGCAGTCTAGTATTACAGAAATAATAATCGATAGTATAAATTTAATTCTTCATAAGAAAAATGACGAAAACAACGAGCAGCAAAATTCTTCTTCGTTTAAGAAAAACATTATTTCTAACGATACAAAAAAAGATAATGAAAATGTTTCTAACAATTCTCAAGAAAATGATAACAACGATGATGAATGATATAATCGTGTTAATAACGATTAATTATAGTAAAAATAAAAATGATTAAAAATAATAATAAAAAAAATATTCCACAACAAAAAATATCATTCAAAAAACAATGTAAAGTTTGTCAAATGGGTTTAAATGTAATTGATTATAAGGATGTTGAATTATTAAAAAGATTCATTTCATATAACGGAAAAATTCTTCCCGCTCGTGTATCTGGTCTTTGTTGTAAACATCAAAGAATGATTGCTAATGCTATAAAACGTGCACGAATTGTAGCATTATTGCCTTTTATTAAAGATTAAAGTATGAAAGTTATTCTTCTTAAAGATATTGCTAACCTTGGAAAAATTAATGAGGTTAAGGAAGTTTCTGATGGTTATGCAAAAAATTTTTTGTTAAAAAATAAACTTGTTATTCCTTTTACTTCAAAAAATGATGTAATTTTGCAAGAAAAACTAGCTTCGATTTTTGCTAATGAAGAAAAAAAACAAAATGATGCAAAAATTTTAAAGGAAAACATCGAATCAACTCCTCTATTGTTTAAATTAAAAGAAAAAAACGGTAATACTTTCGGAAGTATTTCAATTAAAGAAATACTAGATGAATTGAACGTTAAACTAAAAACAAAAATCACAAAGTTTATGATTGATAAAAATATTGATAAATTATTTAAAATTGGAATTCATAATGTTAATGTGAAATTGCACAAAAATGTTAATGCGAATATTCGCATAATAATTGAAAAAGAATAATGAAAAAACAAGAATTAAATTTCGAAACAATAGAAAAAATTGAAGAAGAATTACTATCTGAATTATTGAAAAATAATACTAATATATTAGAAGAAGCAATCTTGAAATTAAAACCAAATGATTTTTACAATAGAGAATATTCGGTAATTTTTCATGTAATTCAAGAATTAGCTTCTAATCATAAGGATATTAATCATTTAACGATTATTAATTATATTGATAATAATAAATCATACCAATTTGATGATTATGATGTTTTGATAAATACTATCGCTAATAATACTGCGTTAACTCAAAATTTTAGTGTTTTAATAGAAGATATTAAAAATAATTCTATTAAACGAAAATTAAATGAATTTTCAGAATATTTAAAAGATATTAATTTCGATCAAAACAATTACGATTTACAAGCGAATACTATTGCAAAAGATTTATCAGATATTTTATCATCAAAAATTACTAGTGATTTAATAGATAGTAAAAAAGCTGTCGAAAGTTTTAGCGAAAAATTTCGTAATTTAGGTATAAATGATGAAAGTAAAGGAATAACTACCGGATTTAAAAGACTTGACAATATTATTGGTTGCTTTTCTAATGGAGCACTTATTGTTATTGCTGCTGGTACAGGTTCAGGAAAAACAGCATTTGCATTAAATTGTTTATACCGTGCTGCCGAACATATAGATTCCTTAACACAAAAAGATGCTACATATAAAAAAGATTGTGTTTTAATTTTTTCACTCGAAATGAGTATCGAACAATTACAAGAAAGATTAGTATCTTCCATTTCTGGTGTTAGTATTTCATCTTACAATCATCAACAAACATTTACACAAACAGATAGCGTTCGTATTTCTGATGCCTTTGAACATTTAAAAAAATTATCAATATTTTATGATACTTCCTCATCTATTTCGATAGTTTCACTTGAAGCAAAAATTCAACAAGCTTCAATGAACAATCATTTACGTTTAATTATTATTGATTATTTACAATTAATCAAAGTTGATTCTAAAAAAAATCAATCACGTGAACAAGAAGTTGCGTATATTTCTCGAGCATTAAAAGCAATAGCACGTAAGTATAGTGTGCCAGTTATCGCTCTATCTCAAATTAATCGTAATGCACCAAATAAAATTACTAATAATGTGCAAAATAATCAACAAAATTCACACGAACGAAAGGATGTACCACATTTACATCAAATTCGTGAATCTGATGCTATAACTCACGATGCCGATATCGTTGCTTTTCTTCAACCGGAAAATAATAACGAAACAAACAAAGAAAATGATGATTACATAATTGCGTGTCATATAATTAAAAATAGAAGCGGTCCTACCGGAGAAGTAAAATTACGTTTTAGAAAAAAAATACAACGGTTTGATGATGAAAAATAATAGAAAATATGTTACAACGAAAAAAATGATTATTTCTAGCACGTTGTTAGCGGCGTGCGTGTTGCCAACATTATCATTAACATCTTGCGGTCAAGCTGTACAATATTTTTTACCTTTTTTTGTTGGCGGTTCAAAAGAATGTAGTCCTTTTTATGATTCATTTATCACTTTAAATGAAAATGAAATAAACGATCAACAATCAAAATTATTGAAATCATCCGGAAGTCAAGGGGGAGCAAATATTAATGTTGGAAATACAGTTAATATGAAGGAGTATTTACCAAGCAATTATATTTTTTATCGTTCTCCAACATCAACAAGTAATTATGGTTTTTATCAACCACATGATGTTAAATCAATTATTAATGCTGGGGGCGATCAAACAAAATTATTTCAGTATCAATGACGAAGCAATAATGATTCAGAAAGTTATTGAGTTAAAGATGAAGAATATTACAATATTTTTTCTATGCGTAATATTAATTTGTTAAATACTATTGCTTCAACAACTAATGTTGCAGAATCAGTTTCGCAATTTTTGCAAATCATGCTTCGTTTTATTTCACAAACAGGTATTTTATTTAATAATAATCAAAATGGTACTGAAGCTTGATTAAAATCTTTATTCGCTGGTAACGATATCACTGGAATTACTAACGATTTTTCTAGTTCAACATATAACTATAAACAAAATTTTTATGAATTTTTATTTGATTTAAATAATTTCTTAAGGCAAGGAAATTCACCATTATATTT
>JAITHU010000024.1 GCA_031279765.1 Mycoplasmataceae bacterium | reverse complement strand
AATGGGGTTACTATTAATGGTAATAGGAATCTTATTTTTGCTAATAAGATTAATGTTAAATCTACTGGTGTTTTAGTAAAAGGTAATTATAATGTTAAATTAAAAAATACAATTACTTGTAATAGTTTAGGAATTTCAGTAAAAGGGCATAGCAATAATGTTGATAGGAATAATATCACGTCTAATGCAACTGGTTTAAAGTCTATTGGACATAAAAATAAATTTACTTCCAATAAAGTCAAATCCAAGGTGAATGGTATTGTTAGTCATGGAAATCAGAATTTCTTTTCTAAAAATACAGTTAGTGGGAATAAAAAGTATGGTTTACAATCTGCAGGACATAATAATAAAATTTCTAAGAATATAGCTAATAAGAATAAAAATCATGGTATTAAGGTTAATGGTGATAAGAATAAAGTTTCTGGTAATTTTGCTCGTTTGTGTGGTGTTCATGGGATAAAAATTGCTGGTGATCGTAATGCTGTTACGGGTAATAAGTTAGGTAAAAATGTGAATAAGAGAATTTGTGTATATGGATACAGAAATAGTGTTAAGAAAAATAAGAAATAAATAACCTATCTTTTCTTATTTTTATTTATTTTTACTGGGGTGTCCGCCAAAAGTATATTTTTCTTTTTTTTTGTCTCTGAGATTTTTCTTTTTTTTCTTCTTTTTTTTGTATGGGTGTTTTGTTGGTTTTGTTTTTTTGTATGTGTTTTTTGTGTGGTTTTGATATTTTTTTATAGAAATTTTGGTCATTGTTTTTTAATATGGAATATTGATGAATTAGTAAGTTTTATATAGTAGTTTGTACATAATTAGTATTAAGTATGGATTTGTTTTTGGTGTTTTTTATGGTTAAAAAGTGTGTTGATAAGGGTCAGAGTAAATTGGGGTATTGTGACATTGGAATCTAATGTTCCAGTGGATCATATTGCTCGTTTTGTGGTGGATTTTTATTGAAGAAAATTATGAAAAATTGAATATTTCAGAGGATGATAAGGAGAAAGGTAGGGCGAGGTTTCTGCCTAAATCAATGTTAAAATTGCTTGTTTATTCAACTATTGATCATATAACTAGTGCTAGAGTGATTGCGGATATGGTGTGTTATCATGATATTTGTAAGTATGTGTGCGATGGTTTAAAACCATCGGAACGCACTATTCAAAGGTATCATGGAAAAATATGGGAAATATTATAATCAATTGCTTAAAATGACCTTAAAAAAAGCTTCAGATGAAAAATTAACTGAATTTAACCATGTTGCTATTGATGGAACAATCAAAAAAGTATACAATTCTAAACATAATGTGATCAATAAAAAAGAAACCCAAATACTGATTAAATACTTCAATGGAACCAGCATAACTGAAGAAGAGCTAAATAAGCTTCATAAACCGGGTATTTTGATATTGGAAAATGAAAATATTTCTATTGATGAAAAATTAGAGTTATTATATGATATAGAAACACAATTCACACTTACAGGGCAGAATACAATACCAGTGAATGATATAGAAGCACGCTGGATGAAAACTAAGAAAAATAATAAAGAAATATCCTATAATATCCAAACTGCAGTCGATTATGATACTAAATTAATTTGCGGATTAAATGTTGTACAAGAACCTACAGACCAGTTTATCAACTAACCAAAAATTGCAAATAAAGCAATAGAAAACATAGACAAAAAACCAGAATATATAAGTGCAGATACAATATATTTAAACCCAACAAGCCTAAACTACTTTGCAAATAATAATATATATGGATTAATACCTGATAGAAAACAATCCAAAGAAAAAATAGGGAAATTAAATGAAAACCTTTATCATAAAGACCATTTCCAATACATGGACAAAATTGATTCATTTAAATGTCCTGAAAATGAATACATGTACTTTCAAGGAGAATATACGGCACCAAACAAAGACCTATCCAAAGAAAATAAAATTACAAGACTTTACTCTAATTATAATGTATGTAAAGATTGTAAAATTATAAATAAATGCATATCATCCTCTTCAACACACAGAACCATAACAGAAAACGGGAATACAATTACAAAAAGTAATGAAAGCAAAAAATGGAAAACACGGAATATCAAGAAGAATACAGTAAAAGATCATGCGTAGAAGGACCATACGGAACATTAAAAGAACAATACCTCATAGAAAAACTAGTAGTTATTGGAAAAAAAGAAGCAGAAGAAAGACTAATACTAGACGCAGTAGTATGCAATTTAAAAAGATTACACAACATAATTAATGGAAAACAAAATAATAAAGAAGACATAACCAATTTCTGCGAAAGCATAGCAACCACAAACCAATTAAAACTAAATGTAAAATTTTGAGAGGTGGACAAAAGTCTAAATTTTAAAACCAAAACACTCAGAAAATGCTTTGATTTAGAAAATAAGAAAATTTTTTCTTAAAAAAATTACTTTTGCCTTCCTCTCATGTATAATAAAAAAACTAATGAATTTTTAGGGACATTTCGTGTGAGGGATGCTACAAGTCATATAGATTTCGGCTGATTAAATTAGTAAAATATAATATTGTAATTCTATGTTTAAGTATTTTGCATTAGCAAAATCGAAGACTAAACTTTAAAATTATTTATATTTTATTATTTTTCACTATTTTTCACTATTTTTTATTTACCTTTTAGGGTGTCCGCCAAAATGGTTTGTTTTTGTTTGGGCGGATGGTTTTTAGTAGATTTTTACATTTAGTTTTAATTGGTTTGTGGTTGCTATGCTTTCGCAGAAATTGGTTATGTCTTCTTTGTTATTTTGTTTTCC
>JAITHU010000009.1 GCA_031279765.1 Mycoplasmataceae bacterium | reverse complement strand
CCTCAGGAATAGTAGATTTTCATTTAACAACATTTGTAGCAACTTGTGAAAAATCAGAACTATTCAATGTTGTTTTTGTTGTATCATCTTTTTGGTAAAGAACTTTCTGCGCAATAAGTTTAACATCGTCCAAACTAGTAATATCACATGTAAGATGACGTGTTAAATTTTTAAGATCTAATCCATCAACCGGTTCACTAACATCGTCATTAACAAATACTTCAATCGTTGGATCTTTAACGCTTTGAATACCGAATTTTAAATCAAATTGTACTTGATGAGAATTTGTAGAAAAGTCAATATTTGTAATTTTAGCTAATAATTTATAAAAAGGAACAACTTCGCCAATTCCATATGAAGATTTTTCGCCTACAAAACTAGATAAATCTCGTGTTTCTAAATTATCAAATTGTTCAACATAAGAACTATCAGGATTAACAGTTTTTAATTCTTCATCAGAAAATGATTCCTTTTTATAAAGAACACCCATAGTAACATCATAATCATATGTAAACATACTAGAAAAATAACTTGGATCTATCATATCACCATCGCTAATCCCATCCAAATTTCACAATCAAAGAAGATTTTTTCATGAATCAAAAGATTTTACATTCAAGCGATCAACATGAGCGTTAAACCATTGTGCAACAGCACGAGTTTTATCGTATTCATTATTACCAGAAAGTAAAATATTAGTTGATAAATCATCAGTAACAAAATTTCGATCTTCGTAATTTTCAATATCTCTTAAATAATTTTCAATTTTTGTAGTGTATTCCAAATTTTGTTGTTCATCATTACTAATTTTTTGTTTTGTTCTCTCTTCTAAGTTCATTTTCAGGTAATTTAAATCAGAATAAGCCATACCATAAGCACTTTCTTTGTTAACTAAAAATCCGTATAGCGTTTCGTAGTAATCAGCAGTTTGACCACTATCACTACCATCTGGGTTTCTAAGTTTTAAAGTTCCAGAATCATCGGAATTATTTTTGTAATCAGCAATAAATTCAGAATAATCGTTATCTAATGATTTAACAGCTGCTAACGCTTTCGCTCTATCATTATTAGTTTTATGCATAATGTAAGAAAACAAATTGATACGTGTATCAACTTCTTTCTTTTCGAGTATTTGTTTTGAAATGATAGGCGTAGGATTATTATTAAAACGAACAAAAAGTGTTAGTACAATAGAAGTAACAAGAACACTAATAGAAAAAGCTATTACGAAAAATAATGAATTTTTTTTATCTTTTTTAATATACGATTTCATATAATATTTAACTTTTATATAATTATATAAAATTTTTTCAATTTAATTAAAAATATGATAAACACTAGAGAAATTGATAACTTTTAAATTTATAAAAAATAAACATTTTATTCATTACAATGCACCGCAAACAAACATCTAACGATACTAATATTTGTTATAAGCTAATAACTTTTTTTGGCAGAATAATTTCAAAAAACAATTACCGAAATTTTTCCTGTAGTAACAATTACATCAATCACTAATCCGCTAAATAATAAAATAATATTCTTTTATTTAATTTTTCTTCTTTAATACGTTCCTGGAATGCCACCAACTTTTCAACAATTCATCGAGTAAATGCAAATGCAACACCAATAGCTGCAATAAGTAATAAAACTAAATGATTTATAGGAACGGTAGCAGGAAATAAAATTTCCATTGCATGAAGTAGTTTATTTGATAAAAAAGTAAGTTTCATTGCAATAGAAGAAAATTTTATTGCTATTCAACTCGACACATATGCGATAAATTCACAAAGAGAAAGTATTCCATTTGAAAAAATACTTGTATAACAAAATGCGGACAGTGTACTAGAAAGTGAAAGAGCAAATCAAAAGGCAAAACTTTTAAAAATAAAGAATATGCCTTGAAGAAATTTGAAAACGGCAAAAGCAACATTAATTCAAATAGGTTCAGTAAAAAATGTAATAATTGTCAACGATAAACCAATACAATTAGTAGCATTTAAAAAAGCTTTTTCGATTTCTTTTTGAAAATCAGTTTCCGCATATGATTCTAATTGTTCAGCTAAATCAAAACAATTATTCTTGTATTCTTTGATTTGTTCAGAAAATTCTTTAAAATATTCTGTTTTAAAATCTAACGATAATATTTTATCAACGATAGGAATAACTTCCCCTAATAACACATTAGATTCGTTATATGGCAAATAAATATCAATCAATTCTTGAAGTCTTAAAATATTAGAAGCTGGATTAGATAATGTTTCGATATCATCTAAAATAACTCTATTAGGGTTTTGAACAACGAAATCGTCATATACCGAAATACTTTGATATTCTTCAAATACAACATCAAGTTTTTGAACATCATCAAGCATATCCATTTTAAAAGAAACACTTTCGGCACGAAGAATTGCTGATAAAGCAGAAAGTCCAGCTTGTATCGCAAGTAATGTAGCATTTACAAAAAAAACTACACCAAATCCTAATGTTGCTGCAAAACTACACAAATTAATTGCAGCTAATACAATTGAAGTAACTTCTACTGTTAAATCTAGACAAACTCAAGAAATTTCTCAAATTAAATGCTTACGCAAATTACCAGATATTTCACCATTCCTTTCAGCAAAACTAACATCATTATAACATTTAGCAGCA